>JBDRBD010000187.1:0-9073 GCA_043823025.1 Candidatus Omnitrophota bacterium
CCGGTTTTCCCCTGATAGATCTCGATTTCTCTGCCGAAGACAATCACGCTATTCCTTATTGATTTCCTTCGGAGTCAGAAGTCCCCCGGAAACCACGAATTTCATCGCATCCTCGATGGTGAGATCCGTGCCGATGGCATCGGATTCCGGAAGAAGAATGATATTCCCGGTTGCGGGGTTGGGAGGCGCAGAGATCAAAACCGTTAACAGTTTCTCGCCATCGGGCGAGAGGGTGGAATTTGTGACAAAACCGATTGCATAAATCCCCTTCCGGGGATATTCTACCAGCACAACCCTTTTGAATTTGTCTTTCCGTGGAACCGAGAGGGCCTCCACCGTCTGCTTGACGCTGAAATAGACATTTTTGATGATGGGGGCCCTCAAAAGAAGTCTCTCGAACCATCGAACGAGTGAACGCCCGAATACATTCGCGACGATAAGCCCGAGAAAATAAAGGAGAAGAAACGTCAGGACAAAGCCGACGCCTTCCACGCGCGTTCCGATAAGTTGCTGCGCAATCGGCTGGGAGAGCCCGTCCAGATAGAAAAAGATGATCCGGATGACATGATACGTGATGTAGAAAGGAACGACAACCAAGATGCCGGCTACCACTCTTTTCCAAAGGAGATTCAAAATCCGTTTCAAGAAACCGTTCTTTCTTTTTTTCATCAGGCACCCTTCACAGTTATGAGTGAACCGCCTTCCGAACAAACCCAGACCCGGCAAGGCGCATGTTTCAAGACATAGTCCACCGTGCTTCCGAGCACGGAACCAGTGGCCACCGTACTTCCAAAGGGCCTCCGAAACTGCTGAGATTTTTCTTTCCCATGCATGGACAAGGAAGCGCCAAGGATAATCAGATCAAAGCCTTCGTTCCGCGCCGTCTCGCAGATCGCCTGTCCCGCCGAGCGCGATTGCAGCACGCATGTTTTGGCGGGGATGCCGTATTCCCGGCAGATCGCTTGTCCCGCCTCAAGGACCGCATCCGATTTCAGCAGGCGATCCGGGAAAAAGGTATCCAGGGGAAGCGATGAGGGGATTTCAATCACGTTCATGATGGTGATCTGTGCTCCATGGGTCTTGGCGACCTCCGCGGCATATTGCACGATGTCAAAAATCCCGCCCCGCGTCGGAACAAGAATTTTTTCGATTTTCTGGACCTTATATTCCGGCACCTCCATTTTTTCAAGTTCAATGCGGCTTGTCGCAGGGATTTCTTGTTTCTTTCGGTACAGGACATAGAATACGACGCCGAGAAACATCCAGATAAATCCAAGGTTCCGCCCCGCCGGCTTCGTGATGACCACAATCACCCAGACCGCTACAGTTCCCAAAAGCCCAAGGAGGGCAGTCACAGGAATCCCGATTTTCCCGATGGGAAGATTTCCTTTGATTTTAAAAGGGCGAGCAAGGTCCGGTTGGCGGATCCTCAAGGCAATGAGGGAGAGGTGCGCGAAGGAAAAAGCGAGCATCGCGCCGAAGTTGTAGAGGTCCGCAAGGAAAACAAGTCTTTTGGCGACGAAAACCACCAATCCCGCCAAAACGGTAAAGACGATGAGCGAAACATACGGAGTTTTGAAGCGCGGATGAAGCTTGTAGAGGAACCGTGGAAGCTGAAAATGCTCCCCCATGGAGAAAGTGAGCCGCGACGCCCCTACCAGCCCCGCATTGGAGGCCACAAAAAGAATCGTGGCTCCTAAAATACCGATCCAAGGGCCAAAATACTGGCTTCCGACAGGAAGGGCCGCGGCGATTCCGGCAAGGGGATCTTCAAGATAGGTCGTTGACAACTCCCGCGGGTGGAGCGCGGAAAGGGCAACGGTAGAGACGCCGAAATAGACGATAAAGAGGGTGATCATCGTAAGGATCTGGGCGCGGGGAACCTTCTTTTCCGCTTCCCTCGCCTCTCCTCCCAGTTGGGTAATGGATTCGATGCCGATATAGGCGACCATGGCCATGGAAATCCCTTTGATAAACTGAGGCCAGGTCGGGGACCAATCGACGTTCGGGACGCCGATCCGCATCTGCCCCAAGAGGTGCGGGAGATTGAGCAGAAAGAAGGCGCCGATACTAATGATGGCAAGTTGCGTGAGAACATCGAAGGTGCAAAGCAGAAGAGAAACCCGCGTCGATTCTTTGATCCCCAGAATGTTCAAAAGGAGAAGGACAGTCAGAACCGTGAGGGTAAAGGGGATGTTGCCGTAAGGGGTCTTCAGGATCGGGAAAAAGTAACCGAGATAGGGGCCGATGGTGTAGGCGGAGATGGCGATCGTAACGATGTAATCCATCAGAAGCGCCCACCCGGCAATGAAGGAGACCAGGTCGTTAAAGCCGTGACGGGCGAAACTGGCGGTTCCTCCCGCCTCCGGAAATGCCGAAGCGCATTCCGCATAGGTTAAGACGGTGCAGAAAAAGACAAACCCGGCAATCGCCAGGGCCAAAGGAGCAGCCCCTAAGGCATAGAGGGTGGTAATGCCTAACGCATAATAAATAGAGGAGCCGACATCGCTATAACCGATCGCGAAAAGTTCCCTGACGCCGAGCACCCGGTGCAGGGACCCTTTGTCCAAGGTCGGGATTCTGCCGGAAGAGGGCTCTGAAACATCAAAACTATGTGCTTCTTTTTCCATGCTCGTTCTTTCGAACTCGCTAAGTTGTTACATGTTCTTTTAATCCCCCTTCGGGGGATTTAATTCACACAGTGACTTAGCTCGTCCGGCAAGGACTCGCTAAGTCACGTGCTCATTAAAAAAGCCAAGAGAAATTTCCTGGCTTTGAGCTGCGTCTTTCGTACCACCACTTTTAACAACATGTTGTTACATTGTGGCATGTTGCGTCAAAATTGTCAAGCGGACACGAACACCTAACGAGTCCTGGCGCCTTGCAATGTCTGAAGTAACGACCCCAAGAGCCGGAGATAATATTCGCCTACCTCGATCCTGTGGTTTCTGGAAATCTTCACAAGAATCCGCCGCCTTCCCCAGTCTACCCACGAACCCACCCAATGGGGCGCCACATCCGTCGCCAAAGCCGCCACTTTCCCCTTTCCGTAGCGGGAAAAGACAAGAAGCGGATAGTGTCTCTTCTCAAGCGCCACGTTGGTGCCGCGCGCTAGAATTTTTCTGGCTTCAAGAACCACTTCTGAAGAGCCCTTCGCCGTCACCCGGTTGAACCCCGCGATGACGGGTGCGGTCCTGAAAGAGAGCCCCTTCAGCACGGGATGGCGTTTCTTGGGAAAGAGGACCGCGCCTCCGGCGGTGTTCACGCGGTCGTCCTTCCGCGAAAGGGTTACGGGAAGAATCCGGCCTATCGGCGTTCCGCGATAATGACCATCCAACCCGGTGAATGAACTCCACCCCCCGATCATCAATAGAGCCGCTCCCTCCTCCACCCTGCGCACCATCTCCTGTTGGATGGGTTTCGGCAGATGCCGGGCAGGATAGTCGCTGAGAATGAAAAGGGTGTAAGTGCGGCGGAGCCTTTTTCCGGTGAAGCGCCGCTCGGTCGGGACATGGTCAAACGGAATCCGGAAATGGGTCATGACGCCGGCCAGATACCGCGCTGCGGTGGCAAGCGTTCCGTCGCCAAGATAAAGGACGCGTGGGTGCATCAGAACCCCCGTAGCATCATGAGAAACGTATCCAGCGAATCGCAAAGAAGGAAGGGGTTGTTTTTCTTCTCTTCCCCGATCGTCGACGTCGGCTTTGCGGCATAGTTATGACCGGGATAGAGAATCGTTTCATCCGGAAGCTGGGAAAGCCGGCTGAGGCTCCGGTGCAGTTTCTCCGGATCGCCGCCGGGAAGATCCGTCCGGCCGCAGGCGTTGATGAAAAGGGTGTCTCCCGAAATCAAATTTCCTTGAACATGGAAGCATTGGGAACCGGGGGTGTGGCCGGGAGTGTGGATGCATTCTACATCGAGTTGACCGATCCGAATCCGCTCACCATTCGAAACCGGCCTGAGTTCCGTCTTGGAAATCTTAAGGAAAGGAACTTCTTCTTTCTGAACATAAACCTTCGCGTCGGTCTTCTCAAGAAGTCCCTCAAGCGCATTGACATGGTCAAAGTGGGCGTGGGTGACGAGAATGGTAGTAATCTTCATGCCGTCGCGTTTGGCCTCGGCAAGAATTTTTCCCAAGTCCCAACCGGGATCCACAACCGCCGCTTCTTTGGTTTGAGGGCAGCCGACCAGATACACAAAATTCTGCAGCAGCCCAAGCTCTAACTGTTTCAAGTAAACCGACTGCATGTCATTATTATAACAGAGCCGGCAACTTACTTGAAAACTTAAAAGGGCGGATGTTGGGAAGGTCGCAACGTCTCCCACCATTCCCTTATTATTGTTCAAAAATGTTAGGCGACGCAAAATCAGGCATGGTAAACTTGACAAATTGACAACTTTCGTGTATACTGTAAGTGGTTAGGACACAAATAGTTACACTATGAAACTAAGTCTTAACAGGTTCAAAATATGTCAATAATAACAATTAGAAGGAGGGATTAAAAATGAAAAGAGCCAGCACAAAAAAGTGCCTCGCGATTGGGGCATCTATCCTTCTGGCGGTTGGGATTTGGATATCCCCTTCAATGGCGGCACTCCAGGATCCCGCACCGCCTTCAAACGGAGGAGGCGGGTTGTCCATTCCGCTTTTGGGCGAAGCGTCAACCATCAACGCCTACGGATCAGGTTATGTCTATGACATGCAGCTTGTAGGAAATACGCTCTACACCGCGGGTATCTACTATGACCCTGTGTTTGATGTGACGAATTCCTACAACCCGGTCAAAGTGTACGAAATTCCGCATGTGCATTCGGCCGCTCACTGGGCCATTGAGGTTGCGGATGGCAGATACTATGGACTCGGAACGTATCTCGATGTCTGGGATGCCTCGGTATGGGCTTATCTGGGCGGAAAAAGCGTTTCGGGGGAAATGCAACTTGATTTGGACGTGGTTGGCAACACGGCTTATGTCATCAGCGATGTGGGAGGCCAGATGGCAGGTCAGGCAGGGGTGCTGTACACCTTCAATGTCACGAATCCGAGTAACATTCAACTCCTTGGGTGGACCGCCTGGTCAGGGTATGCCCAGAATGCACATCCGCCCAATCCGACCAACATCCTTGTCGCCGGAAACTTCGCTTTCATCGGCCAGGATGGGCTTAAAGTCTATAACATCACGACGCCCGCAAGCCCAAGCGCCAAAGCGGAGTTTGATGCCAAGTCGCATCTCAGCGTTCAAGATGTTCATCCTCAGGATGACATGGTGAAAAAGGATTACCAGATTTTCAAAGCGCATCGGAACCTTGGAATTTTCATCCTGGACACACGGTATATCGAGTACTTGGGGGGTTCTGATATTGTGCTGACGGGTCTCATCGGCGAGCCAACCCTTGCGCTGGGAGATGTTATCGCGTTTGACATCGTGGGACCTCTGGCTTTTGTGGCGACCGGGAAGGATCAAACGCTAAAGATCATCAATATCTCCAATATCCGGAAACCCCAGGTCGTGGCTTCAAGGAGCATCAGTCATCTATTCGACACGGCAGTCGGAAATCCGGTGGCATCCCTGGAAGTGGAGGTGGACGGAAACCGTAAGCGGGTCTATGTGGGAGGCGAAAAAGCTGTAGGAATTTATGACGTCACTATGTACATTCCTACGCAAGCGATGAAATAAAAGACGCCTCAAAAGAGGTGTACAAAAAACGCCAAAGCTGAACGCTGCGGGGATGCTTCGGCGTTTTTTGTTGGGAGACGGATTCAAATAATTCTTCGATAATGCTCCAACGGCAACTCCCATACCGGGACGCCGCAGTAGCGCTCCCCTTCCGGACAGAATGGCTGGACTCCTGTTTTCCTGCGCGTCCAGCAGGGGGCGGCAAGATATTTTCCGATGTTCGGAAAGACGCGTTTCACCTGCATCACTTCCTCAAAGCAGCTTTTCCAGATTTCCTCCTGGGCGTTGTAGCAGAGCCGCTGGGTCCACTTATGGTGAAAATTGAGAAGGTCCCCCGATTCCTCAAACCGGATCGGGAAGGCATTCGGAAGAAGATACAGCGCAAATTCCTCTTTCACCCCCGCATCCAAAAGCCTCGTGACGGCCTCCCAAATAACGCGCATCCCCTCATGATAATAGGAAAGGGCTTCCGGGTTCATCTGAATGAGGAGGGGCACAACGTAATCCGGCTTGGAAGGAACGAGGTGGCGCGACAGAATCGGACGGGAACCAGGCGTCATCCGGTGCCGCTGGTCCTGGGAATCCGCGGTATGGGAAAGTTTTTTCTTGAATGTGAAGTGCGGATGAATCATGGTCCGCGTCAGTTTCCCGAGGGTTGTGAGGGTGAGGGTCTCAGAGAGGAAAGAATTTTTTTCTGGGTTTAAGACAAGGTCAATCGCCTCCTCGTCTTTCATCCAGACACTGCGCATCCCCAATACCGACCGGACCGCCTGGGCCATCGTCTTTTCGCTATTCACCTTATAGTCCATCAAGACCGAGGTGAAGCCCCCCAATGCCTCATCAAATTCCTGAATGAAATGCTCCCCCGTTCCGGAGCGCTCACTTCCCTGGATATTTTGGAAAAATTCGAATTCCGGCGTCTTCGCAAGCGGCATGGCTTCTTCGAGGCATCTGAAGAAATCCGGATCAACGGCATCCACCGCTTCAATCATTTTCTCAACCACATACCGGCTTTCAGTGGGAGTATCAAACTGTTCGCAGAGCCGGTGATACCGGTGGAGGGTCAAACCGCTTACCGTATGATACAGGTGGGCATGCGTTGCGACCGGAAGGACGTAGCGGGCGACTTCAAGCGTTTTTTTCCTGATGACGCCGGCCCATTTTTTCTCCGAAGGATCGTGCTTTGGAAAAATCTTTGCGTATTCGGCTTTTACGGTCGGCTCAAGGAGGCCGATCAGTTTCTGATAGGCCTCCATCTGAAAAGAAACGGTTTTTCGATAAACGGCTTCGAGTTTTTCATCCAAAAGCGGCACCGTCACATGTTCTGGCTTCATTTCGACGTACCGCTGGCTCACTTGCTCGCTGTTATAAAAAGGGTGGCTGTGAAGAAAACTCCAGATGAACTGGCGGCTTACCTTTTCCAGCGCGAACTGGAAGGTGGCATGCTGAAACGTCGTGTGATGGCCGGCCTTATAGATACTCTGGGCAATGGCGTCCCGCCGCTCTCTCGACGGCTCATCTCTGGAAACTTCTTCGGAGGTGATGACTTTTGGAGAATAACAGCTCCGCGCGGTCGCGACCGCGTTGTCATAACCACCCGGAAAGTAGTTTACCAGTTTGACGTTCGGCGGCTCTGAGAGAAAGCGTTTTTGAGAGAGTGAAGCACTTTTCATGGAATCTCAAGCTGTTTGGGGAAGCGGGTCAGGTTCTGGATTCCGGTTTTTGTCACCACGACCAGGTCCTCAATCCGGACCCCGCCCGCATCCAGATAATAAAGGGCCGGCTCAACCGTGACCACCTGCCGCGCACGAATCACCTCTTTCACAGAGGAGATCCTCGGCGGTTCGTGAACCTCAAGGCCGACCCCGTGGCCGGTGCCGTGGAAAAATCCCTGCATCTTTCCCTTCCGGTGACCTGTCCGGAATCCTTGCTTGTCAAAGTAACGCAGGATCCGGCAGTGAACGCTGCTTCCTTCCGCGCCGTCTTTGAGTAAGTGGAAGGCGATTTCCTGGGCCTCTTTTACCGCCCGGTACATTCTTTTTACCTTGGGCTTTGCTTTCCCTTTTACCACAGTTCGCGTGATGTCGGCAACATACCCGTGCCGCCTCGAACGCGGAAAGAGGTCGATGACAATCGGTTCCTCTGCCCGGAGCGGCCCTGCGCCCTCGTTGTGCGGATCCACGGCATCATTGCCGCAGGCAACAATCGTATGCTCGGCCGCACAGTCATGCTTCAAAAGCTCCAAATGAATCGTCTGTTTGACTCTTTCAGAGGTCAATGCCTCGCCATCCGCGTAAAGCTTACCGTTTGAGATGCGTGAGCGAACGATGGTCTGAATGCCTGCCTCCATCGCAGCCTCTGTGGCGCGCAACGTTTCGGCGATGTTGGCAATCTCTTCTTTGGTCTTAAAGAGCCGCTCCTTAAAAAAGGGCTCCTCCTTGGCGATCAGCCGGTATCCTTTCTCCCGAAGGGCCTCTGCATAGGCAAAGTTGAAATACCCCGGAACAAGAATTGTTTTCACCCGCTTTCCCCTGAAAAAAAGGTCCACAAGGTCTGGAAACGCCGCCTTCTTCCCCCTCTCTTTCAGGCGTTTTTCCAAAACTGAGATGGCAAGGACTTCGTCAACGTTTGCTTGTGTTTTGGCGCGGCCGAACTCCAGATCGTTCATCAAAAGATACGTCTTACCGCGGAGTGCGACATACACAAAAGGATCGGGTGCGAGGAAGCGGGTCGCGTAGCGGAGATTAGCGTCTCTTTCGCTTGCACCAATCATTAAAACAGCGTCATGTTTTGTTGGACTCATTGAAGCGTCCTTTGGGATGGGAGAATGGGAGTGTGAGAGAATGGGGTTTTTGTTTTGCTCATTCTCTCATTCACTCATTCTCTCACCACTTAATTAATGCGGAACCCCAGGTAAACCCCGAACCAAAGGCGGCCAGGCAGACCAAATCCCCGTCTTTCAGTTTCCTTTCGGCCTTTGCTTCGGAAAGGGCTACCGGGATGGAGGCGGCGGTCGTGTTTCCGTACCGCTGGATATTGTTGTACACCTTCTCGGAGGGGAGCTTTAAATATTCCCTGACCGCTTCGGAGATGCGAAGGTTTGCCTGATGCACTACCAAAAGGTCAATATCCTCTTTAGAAAAGCCGTTGGCCTTCAGTGCTTCCTGAATCACTTCGATGAATTTCGTCACGGCGTGCTTGAATACTTCCCGGCCGTTCATCCTGGGGAAATGCCGCCCTTCCTCCAGCTTCAAGGTAGGGAGCGGATTGAGGGCCCCGGGGGCCTCCACCCACAACTCTTTGGCGTAACGTCCGTCCGCGTGGAGATGGGTTGAGAGGAGACCGCACTCCTTGTCTGTCTCAACGGCTTCCAGGAAAGCTGCACCCGCGCCATCCCC
>JBDRBD010000188.1:0-5210 GCA_043823025.1 Candidatus Omnitrophota bacterium
CCTTCGATCGAATTCTCAATCGGGACGATTCCGTAATCCGCCCGGCCCTGCTCCACTTCCGTGAAAACGTCACCGATGGTCACGACTTCACTATAATCGACCTGGGCTCCGAAGACCTTCCGGGCCGCAAGGTAGGCATAAGTCATCTCCGGCCCCTGGTAAGCGAGCCTGAGGCGCTGCTGCAAGGCCCGTGCCGCTGAAATGACTTCGCGATAGACTGCGCGGACCATCTCCTCGGAAAGCGGACCCCGGTTCAATGCGGTGACCCTTTCGTAAATATCGTGCTCCCGTTCTGGATCGAAGACGCTTTCTCCCCGTTTTTCCTTCAGCGCCCCAATCCCGAGAGTCAGCGCGGCCCGCTTGCTCAACAGCGGAAGAATCTGCTGATCAATCCGATCCACATTGCTCCGTAATTTCTTTAGAGTCATCCTCATGGGAATCCTTTATCGGTAATGAGGTTTGTTCCTCAACGGTTTCGGTCGTCTCTTGAGCGCCTGCGGCTTGCGGAAGCGACGCTTCAATGGCCTCCCCCTGCTGGACAAATTGCTCGATCGGGGGCAGCTCCTCAAGTGAATTGAGCCCAAAATATTCCAAGAATTCGCGGCTCGTGCCGTAAAGAAGGGGGCGTCCGATGATCTCCTTCCGCCCCAACACGCGGAGTAAGCCCTTTTCCAAAAGGGCCTTGAGAACGCCTTCCACATTGACGCCGCGGATAAATTCAATTTCCTGCCGGGTCACGGGCTGTTTATAAGCGATGATGGCCAAGGTCTCCAAGGACGGCCCTGACAACCGTTCCCCGTGCGCTTTCTTCAGGAATTTCCTGAGCCAGGGGGCATAGAGGGGACTGGTGGTCATCTGATACCCCCCTGCCACCTCCTGAATCACCAGACTCCGTTGGCTATTGGCATAGTCTTCCTTCAGCGATGCGACGGCGTTTCGGACTTCCGAAGGATCGTAGTCCTCAAGAAGGGCGACCATCTCTTCCGGCGGCAACGGCGACTCGCTGACGAAAAGAAGCGCTTCAATAATTTGCTTGAGATGAGCAACGGACTGCTCGGAATGGGTCATGGTGTTATGATTTTCCCTCGGCGCTTGTTCTGATTTTATCGGCATTCCTTAGAATTTCAATCTCGCCGAAAGCGGCCTTCTGCCGGACGACCACTTCCTGCAAACGAATCAACTCCAAAATAGCTAAAAAAATGGTGACGATTTCAAAGCGGTTTTTCGCCTTTTCGAAAAGTTCGGAGAAATAAACCACCGATGCCGATACGACCCGGTGGAGAATCTCATGGATCTTTTCCTCAACGGTGAATTCATCTTTGGTGACTTCATACAGGACCTTTTTCGGAAGGCGCTGCATGACTTTTGAAAACGCCGCAATCAAATCGAAAATTCCGGTTTCAAAATAAGTTTCCCCGTCTTCTTCGATGCTTTCCAAAACTTCCGTCTGGCGGGTAAAAAATTCTTTTCGCGCCGATTCCAAAGACCCAAGCCGCTTGGCTGCCTCTTTGAACTTCTGATACTCCAAAAGTCTTCGCACCAACTCCGCCCGGGGATCCGCCTCTTCTTCCTCCTCGGCCGGTTGTTCTTCGGGCGGAAGGAGCATCCGGGACTTGATCCGCATCAGCTCTGCCGCCATCACCAGAAACTCGCCGGCGATCTCAAGATCCAAAAGCTGCATGACCTCCAGATATTCCAGGTACTGCTCGGTAATCTGCGCAATCGGAATATCCATGATGTCCACCTCTTCCTTTTTGATGAGGTAGAGAAGGAGGTCAAGGGGTCCTTCAAAAAGCTCGATATTGACTTTATGCATCACGTTCGAACCTTTTTCTCTCCGCGGGGTGTTCCCAGTCCCACGAGGCGCCGGACTTCTTTCATGGTTTCCGATGCAACGTGCTTTGCTTTTTCTTTTCCCTCTTTGAGGATCGCATCAATCCACCCCTGTTCTTTCAAAAGAGAAGTGCGTTTTTTCCGGATCTCCTCGGTCGCCTCAATCAAGGCCTCCGCAAGGGCCGCCTTATCTTCGACACATCCGACCCGTGCGTTCTGGCAATTCTCTTTCACGCGCGAAGCGTCGTGTCGTGCAAAAAGCTTATAATACTGATAGACGTTGCATGTTTCCGGATGGCCCGGATCCGTCATTTTGATGCGGAGCGGATCGGTGAACATCTTCTGCGCCATCGCACGAATTGTCTCCGGGGAGTCGGAAAGGGCGATGGTATTTTGATAGCTCTTGGACATCTTGCGTCCGTCGATCCCGAGGAGCTTGGGGTTCCGGGTCAATAACTCCTTCGGCTCCGGAAAAGGCGCATCCTGGTAAAGGGACCTGAAGCGCCGGACGATTTCCCGGGCCAGCTCTAGATGCGCCACCTGGTCTTCGCCGACAGGAACCATTTCAGCACGATAGAGGAGGATGTCGGCCGCCTGAAGGACGGGATATCCCAAAAATCCGTAGGTGGCGAGGTTTCTCCCCTGAACTTCCCTCAGCTGTTCCTTATAGGTGGGTACCCGCTCCACCCATCCCAAAGGCGTGATGACCGAAAGAACCATATGAAGCTCCAGATGTTCGGGCACGTCAGACTGACGGAAAATGACGGACCGCTCCGGATTGATGCCGCAGGCAATCCAGTCCGCCACATTTCCCCTCACGAAGGCCTCGAGACTTCCCGGCGATTCATAGTCGCTCATCAGGGCATGCCAGTCCGCCACCATGAAAAAACATTCGTACTTCTCCTGCAGGGCCTTCCAGTTTTCCAAAGCGCCCACCCAATGTCCGAGATGAAGTTCTCCTGTAGGCCGCATACCGCTGAGAACGCGTCTCTTGAATGGCAATCGAACCTCCTTTGTTCAGAGGACCAAAGACATAAGACCTAAGACAAAAGACCCTCTATCTAAAAAGACATTAAACCAGCGAAAACAAGCAATTCCTAGAAACAAAGTGTTGTTTTACTCTAAGAAGTTTTTCTCTCTTTTGACTTTCCTCAAAGTCTTTGGTCTTCGGTCTATCCTTTCGAACTTGCCCCTAATTTCTGCGCAACTTTCTCCACTTGGTAGAACTCGATCCAGTCGCCCGCCTGAAAATCTTTGAAACCCTCGATCGAGATGCCGCATTCCTGCCCTTCGGTCACCTCTTTCACATCATCCTTGAAGCGCTTGAGAGCGGCAAGCTTTCCTTCGAAGACCGTCTCCTTGTTGCGGACGACGCGGATCATGGGATTTCCCGCCCGCACCAGTCTCCCCTTGACGGAAAGACACCCCGCAATATTTCCCACTTTTGTAATTTTAAAGACCTGTTTGACTTCTGCGCGGCCGAGGAATACTTCCCGCGTCACCGGTTCCAATAACCCCTCGATCGCGAGCTTGATTTCGGAAACCGCTTCATAAATAATATTGTACTGCTTCACTTCCACTTCTTCTTCTCTGGCAACCGCTTCCGCCCTCGGAAGTTCTCCGACGTGAAAACCAAGCACAAGCGCATCCGAAGCCGCAGCCAGCATGATGTCCGACTCGTTGATGTCGCCGAGTCCCTCATGAATCGTCACAAGTCTGATGCCCTCGGAGTCGATCTTGGAGATCTCGCTCTTCAGCGCCTCCAGCGATCCCTGGACATCCGCCTTGAGAATGAATTTGACTTCCTTGATCTTTCCTTCCTGAATCATGTTGTGAAGATCTTCAAGGGTCAAATGACGATGAGCGCCCGATTTGAGCGGGCGCTGCTCCTGCCGTTCGGAGATGATTTGCTTAGCGAGCTTTTCATCCTGAACCGCATAGAAACGGTCTCCCGCTTCCGGGACTCCCGAAAGGCCGAGGATTTCCACCGGCTGTGAAGGCAGGGCCTCATGAACGCGCTGTCCTTTGTCATTGAGCATGGCGCGAACCTTGCCGTAATGAAGGCCGCAAACGACCACATCTCCTATCCGAAGGATTCCGTCTTGAATGAGAACGGTCGCAATGGGCCCTTTACCCTTTGAGAGTTCACTTTCGACAACCACCCCTTTCGCCCTTTTCGAGAGATTGGCTTTGAGTTCAAGAAGTTCCGCTTCAAGGAGAAGCATCTCAAGGAGATTCGGAATTCCCTCCTGCGTTTTTGCCGAGACGGGAACCATGATGGTCTTGCCGCCCCACTCCTCCGAAACCAGCTCTTTTTCGGTCAATTGCTGTTTGACCCGGTCCATGTTGGCAGTGGGAAGGTCGCATTTATTGATGGCAACAACAATCGGAACGTCGGCCGCCCGGGCATGGTCAATTGCTTCGAGCGTCTGCGGCATGACACCGTCGTCGGCCGCCACGACCAGAACGACGATGTCCGTGACATTGGCGCCCCGCGCCCGCATCGCGGTAAAAGCTTCGTGACCCGGCGTATCCAGAAAAGTCACACGCCCTTTCCCCAGCGCCACCTCATACGCACCGATGTGCTGTGTGATGGCTCCGGCCTCGCCTGCCGCCACATGCGTCTCCCGGATTGCATCCAAAAGGGACGTTTTCCCGTGGTCGACATGACCCATCAGAGTCACAATGGGAGCCCGCGGCTGTAAATTTGCCTTTTCTCCGGCATCATGCTCAAAAAGCAGCGTTTCCTCGGTGGTCGGAAGTTTTTCGGGTAAAATTCCAAACTCTTCAGCAAGACTCATCACAACACTTTCATCAAGCGCCTGATTGATGGTGGCAAAAATTTTCCGTTGGATGAGTGCTTTGATCAACTCGTTCGACTTCACTCCTATTTTCACCGAAAGTTCCTTGACGGTGACCGGATAGCGGAGTTGTACCGTACGAAAGGTTTTGGGCTTTGAAGGCACTTGAATCTCTTGGGGGGCCTCAGGCACTTTAGGAACTACTCCAACGGGCCTCGGTGGCACAGGTTTCGCAGCCGGTGGCACAGGTTTCGCAGCCGGTGGCGGAACCTGCGGCTTCGGGACTTCATGTTTGACAACCGGTTTTTCAAGTGCCTTGACCGCTTTTTCCGCTTTGAGAATCGGTTTCTCCACCTTGACGGCAAGTTCTTTCGGCTTCTTTTTGGGCACAGCCGCTTTTTCCACAGGTTCTTTTTCAGCCACTTTTGGGAAGACGCTTTTTTTCTTTGTCTCCTCTTTGAGATGCCGGACCGCTTCTTCCGGCACCACGCTCATGTGGCTTTGGACATCCACCTTCATCTGGCGCAGTTTATCGATCAGCGCTTTGCTTGAAAGGCCCAGCGTTTTGGCAAGTTC
>JBDRBD010000189.1:0-4056 GCA_043823025.1 Candidatus Omnitrophota bacterium
AAGCTGGAAGGATGGTATCCCGGCGATACGGTGAATGAAGCAATCGGTCAGGGGTATCTGACGGCAACTCCTATGCAACTCTTGCGAATGGCTTCTGTCATCGCGACGGACGGAAAACTGATTGATCCCTATCTCGTCAAGCAGATCGGTTCCCATGAAGCCCGGGGACCCAAAAACCGATTCCTGAGTCTTTCCAAAAAGACACTTTCTGTCATCCGGGAAGGGATGCAGCAGGTCGTGAACGCCTCGGATGGAACGGGTGTTTACGCCGCCGTTCCCGGTCTTGAAATTGCTGGAAAAACCGGGACTGCACAGGTGGAAGGGAAGAATCCGCACGCCTGGTTTGTCGGATTCAGTCCTTCCTTCAATGCGCGGGCAAGCTTGGTGGTGCTGGTGGAACACGGCGGCATGGGGGGGCTGGTAGCGAGCGAAATGGCCGGCGCCATTTTTCAGCAGATGGCGGAGTTGGAGCTGTTATGAAGCTGAACCTCAAAAAATTTTTCGTCCACAGTGCGGACCCATACTTTGTCACCGTGGTTTTCCTCATTTTCATCATCGGAATCCTTTTTCTTTACAGCACCAGCCCGGACCGGGGACTGTCGCTGAAAGAAAACTATGCCATTCGGCAATGCCTTTGGATGGTTTTTGCGTCCCTTGTCGTTGCGGGCATTTTCAGTATCCGTTTCATGCGGTTTTATGATCTGGCGTATGTGTTGTATGGGGCGAATGTTGTGCTTCTTGTTTTGGTTCTTTTTTTGGGGCACGCCACACGGCTTGGAGCGCAACGCTGGTTGGAAATCGGGCCGATTGCGTTTCAGCCTTCCGAATTAATGAAGATCACGTTTGTCCTGGCGGTTGCACGCTTCCTGAGCGGTCGGGACCTTCGCGGGGGGGAGAAAAGAAACCTTGCAGGAGCATTTTTGTTGACCCTCGTTCCCGCACTTCTGATTCTCAAAGAGCCTCACCTGGGGACCGCCTTGATTCTTTTCCCAATCCTTTTTGGGATCCTTTATGCCGCCGGCCTTCCGAAAAACTTCTTTCTCTGGATCTTTTTGGCGGTTCTTGTGATGAGTCCCTTCGGCTGGTTTTTTCTGAAGGAATATCAGAGACAGCGGCTTCTGGTATTTGTGAATCCCAACCTGGACCCCCTGGGCGCGGGATATACTGTTATCCAGTCGCGGATCTCCATCGGGTCAGGATGGCTTTTCGGCAAAGGGCTCTTTTCAGGGACTCAGAACCAGCTCCAGTTTCTTCCTGAACGTCATACGGACTTCATTTTTTCAGTTGTCGGGGAGGAATGGGGATTTGTGGGGGCTGCTTTCCTGATCCTTCTGTATCTTTTCCTCGTCAAACGCGGCTTCAGGATCGCTGAACGCGCCAAGGGGCTGTTTGCCAAGCTTGTTGCGTCTGGTCTGACAACCATGCTTGCGGTGCACATTTTTGTCAATATCGCCATGACAATGGGATTTTTGCCTGTTGTAGGGCTTCCGCTTCCGTTCGTCAGTTATGGAGGAAGCTGGCTCACCAGCTGTATCATTGCTGTTGCATTCATCCTTCACGCTGCAGGGGAGCGGGACTTTCCTTAACGTGTCTTCACGCGAAATCCACCCATTTTCGTTCCTATTCTGACAAGCAACTCAAGTTTTAATTGACAAAACCTCTTATTTATGTTATAGTTACAAAAGATTGTAACATATATTTTATACTTAGCCGGAGACAAGCGATGGAAAGAGTTTTGAAGCTGTTCAGGATTGGGGAAGTTATGGAAAATTCCCACCTCAGCAGACAGGTCATCCACAACTATACACAGCTTGACCTGATTCGGGAAGTCAGGCGTACGCCGGCCGGACACCGCCTTTATGACGAATCGGTATTTTCGAAACTCGAAAAGATTAAGGCCTTGAAGGCGGAGGGAAAAACCCTCTTGGAAATACGGAAGATTCTGAACGGGGACTTCTCTCATGTATGAAGAATACTGGGGATTACGCGAGAAGCCGTTTGAGAATACCCCCGATCCCCGCTTCTTTTACCAGTCTCAAAAACACGAAGAAGCTTTTTCGCGGCTGGTCTACACGATCCGGGAGCGCAAAGGGGCAGCACTCCTTTCCGGAGAATACGGCTGCGGTAAAACCCTTTTGGGGAGGTCGCTGATGGAAGAGTTGGACAGCGATCGCTATGAGCTGGCAATTCTTTCCAATCCAAAACTTTCCCCCGTCCAATTTCTGAAAGAGGTGGTTCATCAGCTGGGAAGGGAAGGGGACAGCGGCGATAAAGTGAATTTGATGCACGAACTCCACGGGATTTTTTATTCGAACTTCCAGCGCGAGAAGGAAACCGTCATCCTGATCGATGAGGCCCAGGCCATTCCGGACGAGGAGGTTTTTGAAGAAATACGGCTTCTTTTGAATTTTCAGTTGAATGACCGTTTTCTGCTGACCCTGATTCTGTTAGGGCAGCCGGAACTTCGCCGGAAAGTGGACCAGATCCCCCAGTTGTCCCAGCGGATTGCAATCCGCTACCATCTGAAAGAACTCAGCTATCCGGAAACACAGGGTTATGTGAAATACCGCCTCAAGA
This sequence comes from Candidatus Omnitrophota bacterium, assembly GCA_043823025.1. Taxonomy (GTDB): domain Bacteria; phylum Omnitrophota; class Gorgyraeia; order JACQQV01; family JACQQV01; genus JBDRBD01. The sequence continues at coordinate 2,578 of JBDRBD010000189.1, forward strand.
CAGCCGGCGCCTATTATGATATGTTCGAAGAGGACTGCTATGACGCTATTTTTGAATACAGCAAAGGCGTACCTCGCAAAATCAACAACCTTTGCGATCTCTGCCTTTTTGATGGGATGGGGAGACGGGTGGTTCGGGTCAACAAGGACGTCGTCAAGCATGTGAGTTCCGATTTGCGGGGAGAAGAGATACCCGAACCCTCCGGCGAGATGATACAAGACTTCATTCCCTATTCATCCACGGCACTTCAGGAGGGGGTTCGGTAACTGGATGGTCAGGGTATCGGATATTCTTCGGCGGATGCATGAGGACGGGGAAAAACCTCCAAAGCGCGACGATTCTCCTCCCCGAAAAGAAATGGAGCCGAAAGTACAACTGCTCCCGCCAGAAAAGGAAGCGCCGGTTCCATTCCGGAAAGAAATCTTTCCGACAACCCAGCTCGGTGCGGAAGACGCCGAGGAGACCTATCAGCGTTTGTTGGATTTCATTATCCACAGCCTCGTCGAAAGAGTTCGAGAAGGGAAGGCGCCGGCCGGGGCTAAAGAAATTGAGGAAGCCGCTTCTTCGGTTGTTGACCGATTGCAGAAAGGGGATACGCAGCTTCTTTTCCTCAGCGGCACCCGTATGACTCCCGATTGCTACATCTATGCCCATGCGGCAAACTGCTGTATTTTGACCTGCTGGATTGGTATGGGATTCAGGTACCCTCGTGAACACCTGGTGCAACTTGCGATGGCAAGTTTGGTTCATGATTTGGGGATGGAGCAGGTCATGGACATCGTCCAAAAACCAAGCCTTCTGACCTCTGAGGAACTGGCGAAAGTTCGGGAACATACCCGCTTCACTGTTGAGACCTTACGGAAGATCGCGGGACTTCCAAAATTGTGTGTTGAAATTGCAGAAACGATTCACGAGCGGTTCAACGGGAAAGGATATCCCGCGGGCCGTTCCGGTCCGGATCTCAGCATTGAGAGTCAATGCGTCGCCATTTGCGATGTGTATGAAGCATTGACTCATCCCAGGGCGTATCGCGAAAAGCTGTCTCCTCACATGGCGCTCAAGACCATTCTGGAAATAATGAAGGAGTTTTTCAACCTCAACGTTCTTAAAGTGTTTATGCAGCAGCTAACGGTTTTTCCTGCCGGAAGCTGGGTGGAGCTTTCGACGGGAGAACGGGGCCAGGTCATCGGGATTCGGACGGCTTATCCCCTCCGTCCGGTGGTCAAAATTTATTTTGACGTCTTGAATAACAAGATCGCGGTACCCAGAACCATCGATCTTTCTCGGCATGTGCCTCTTTATGTCAAGAGAAGCCTGGAAGAAAAGGAAATGGGAGGAAAACTAAAGGGTGTATCTTGAGTATTGGCATCTTAAGGAAAAACCATTTGAGAATACCCCGAACCCCCGATTTTTATATCATTCCCCGAAACATGAAGAAGCGCTGGCGCGTCTGAGCTATGCGATTCAGGCTCGGAAGGG
>JBDRBD010000190.1:0-6388 GCA_043823025.1 Candidatus Omnitrophota bacterium
AAGCAAAGACCTTGGAAAGCGCTGCCCGGACATCCACGTTCTCTCCGCGACCCTTCACCACCGCCGTCTCCTTGACAAAACGCCTCATGAGAAGATTTTTCCCATGGAGTTCACGCAAAAGGGCCTCAGCAGCAATCACCATTTCCTCTTCAATCCCAGGCTTCTCTCCTCCTTTAGCATCATCAATCGCTTCTTTCAAAAGATCCTCTACATCTTCAGAGATACCTAACGCATGCGCTCCTACCGTCCCTCTCCCGCTCATCAATGCCACAAGGAGGTTGTCTAGTTTTCCAATAACCTTTTCAACCGGCACCCCATCAAAGAAAAAGCTCGCAGTACCCGACCCCTTCTGTCCCATTGTCGGGTCAGCAAAGACAACAACGCCTTCTCTCAAGCTAAGTTGTTTGCCTGTACCTCGCGGGCGGACCGGCTTCACTCCTGCCTCTTTCAACGTAATAAGCACTGCCGAAATCCCCTTCCGAGGATCTGTTTCATCTTTTGGCTCTGTCCTTGCCGCCTTGACACCGAAATGCTGCATCGAAGAATAAATATCAACGTTCCTTTGAACCTGCTTTGCATATGCCTTGAAAGGCGCGAGCTCTTTCTTCTCGCCGCCCCACGTTTTTTCTTTTTCGAGAATCCCCTGATAAAGTTCCAGAATTCCCTTGTAATTGGCCGGAAGTATCATGCCTACTGTGATAAAGTTATTCGGCCCCGTCACCTTTTCGTCTGTTACCCCACTTTCAATCCCGCTATTATCCGATCCCGCGTTCGACTCTGTCAGGAGAAATGCGCCGAGGGCCTCTCCGTCAAGAACAGGTTTCATCCGCGCCTCTTTGATGGCGTCCGGCTGATCTTTCAGCGCCTCAACATAGACGCCGCTACTCACATTAAAGTTAAAAACAGTATACCCTGAGCTCCTCCTGGCACTCTCTGAGACGACCCGCATCCATGCCTTCTCGGAAAGTCCCGCGCCGCCGAACTGTTGCGGGTAGTGGGGCCCCAAAAACCCATATTCTGCCATTTTCTTATGGAACTCGAGCGGCACGACACTCGACGGGCCAGCACCCTTGAAAATCGCAATGATCTTTCCGTAGATCTCCGTCACCTCGGGGTCAGCCGCCGCTTTCATCTCTTGCGCAACAGATCCGTAAGGCCATTCTCCCCATTCGTCCAATTGCATAGAAATCGGCCTTAGTTCATCTTCAAGGAATCCTGTAACCTTGGCAACGTAGAGGTCTTCGATCATCTGATAGAACTTTTGCGCTTCCGGATCGGATGATTCTCTCATATTCTTGAGGATGGTATCATTTCGAAGCGCAAGTGCCTCGGGATCGTTTTGACTGAGCCGATACGGCTTATCTACAAACTCCTGGTAAAGTTCTTCCGCAAACGCCCCTTCTTCAGAGGGAGTGACGCTTTTAATTCGCTCAAGAAGCGTATGCCAGGCCGTCTCTGTCTCAGAAGACCATTCTTGTCCATCCCCCCGAGTGCTGCCGTCCCGGGCTGAAACGGAATCAACTGCCTGCGTGAAAAGTTCTCTGAGTAATTGAAGGAGCGTTTCGGCTTCAGTCTCATCTTTTGAATCCGCCATGAATCGGAAAATCGGCTCTGTCTTTGAGCCCCGGAGCCACATGTAAGAGACATTACCCTCTGTATCCTCGAGTCGGATCTTAAAACCGCCTTTTCCTTCTTTCATTGGACCTGCAGAGAACCCTTCATAATGAACAAATTCGTATCGCCTATATCGCTTCCCCGGGACACTTTTGATAGTGAAGAGTCCTTTTTCTCCTTCAAGATATCCAGGGAAAAGAGTCATCATCCGTTCCTTTACTTCTCTCTGATCGACTTCTTCTATTTTGACCGTCGCGCGTCTTGAATGGTAGGCCGGGAAAGAATCGAGGATCTCCGTCAGGGGGAAAGCCGATACAGACTCAAACAAACGAAATTCTCCCTTTCCCGGGTTCGCCCCTGCAAACCCGGTCATGAGAGAAGTGAGAAAGCCGTCTCTGCTTCGCGATTCGCCAAAGAGGGTTCCTCCGCTATATCCCTCTACGCCGATGGGAACGATATAGCCTTCCCGGCGAAGTTTTTCCATCATCGTAACAACATTCACCTCGCCCGTTTCCACCTCAACTACCTCCGCCCCAAAAGCCCTGGCAATATCATGAACCATCGTGCTTGTTGGACCATGCGTCACAATGGCAACCGGTTTTCCTTCCATAAGTTTCCCCGCACGTTCATAAAGAGAAAGCATCGCCCACACATTCAATGCGGCAATTTGCTGGGGATCTCCTTCAACGGCCTTCCCGTCCGCTTTCAGGAAAACGGAATTGCTCCGGTCAGCATCCCAGTCAAAAACCGACCCAAAAGCGGCCTTTTCCTGCTCGACCCCCGTCTTCACGGCATCCAATGCCTCCTCAACGGGCTCGATACGATGCGCGGGCTGGCCCATGGGCGTTTTTATCTCGACGACGCGGAAGCCGAAGTGTTCCATAAGGCGCGCGTAAATTTCTGTGGCCGCTCCGCCGTTGGTGTCAAAAACTGCCGCGACACCGGATGCGGCTCTCCGCAATTCTTCCAATTCGGCTTCCCCGATCAAAAAAGTCTCTTTCACGAAGCGAAGATAGCCCTCCTCCACCTTTTCTCTCTGTGCGGCTTGATCCCTGCCTAAAAGATTCCGGATTTCATCGGGCCGAATGGCCTGAACGGCCTGGATCACCGTATCTTCTCCGTCTTCAGCATCCCGAAGGGAGCGCCGGACCCGGCCGTCCCTAAGATCATTTTCCATGTCTTCGAGACTCAAAATCGATCCTCCTGTCGCCAGTGCCCCTTCCGGTTCGGCCGCGCCGGTGAGATACTTCCAGCCGTTCCACTCGGGTTGATTGTGACTCGCTGTAATCATCGCGCCGCCGTCCGCCTCTAGTGTGCGGACCGCGTTTTCCAACATCGCCACAGGAAGAATGCCAAGGTCAACGACTTCGAGTTCTATGCCCTTCTCTCTCGCTAACGCCAAAAAACCTGCAACTTGTGCATCCCGAATCGCTTCTCCTGTCGGCCGGGGATCACGGCCAATCACAATCTTCAGTTTTTTCTTACCGAGTCTCTCGATCCTTTGCTCTAAATAATGATACCCATAGAGTGATGTAAAAATTCGTTCGTTCTCTCTGATCTCTGTCTTGTTCCCAAAGGCATAACGGACCCCGGAAAGGGATTGGATGAACTGATTCCCCGTGTCGGCAATCCTTCCTCCGCCGTCGCGGGCGACATCGGGCATTTTTTGAGGTTTTTCCCTTCTCGCAACGACGCGCCACAGAATCTTGCGAATCCGTCCTCCCTCGCGCCATGCCTGCCTTGCTTTCGAGATGCTGGCTTCCTCCTCCATGCGCGCCTCCGCCTCTCTGATAATCACAGAAGCAACAACTTCACCCGCCTCTTTATAGGAGACACCGTCCGGGACCAAGACGTCCTGAAGACCGACTTCAACAGCATCTCTAACGAAACGACTTGAGAAAACGCGGTCTCTCCTTCTTTGCGTCTCTAACAAAGCCCTCGCAATCTCCTTGCGGCGCATCAGGGGTTTGCCTTCATTCACATAAAAAATCTGGTCTACTTCGTAGAAACCCTCGTGCGGGATGACGGGGCCCCCGCGCGGATCTTCCGGCGTTACAACCAACCCTTCCTCATTCCGGTACATCAAGGCCGAAGAGCCGCCGATATGCCTGAGAGGAACGGTTCCTGCAAACATCTTCGTTCCCAAGACGAAGGCGCGGGTCTCATCATCTGCCAGGAGAATGTAATCATCGGGGTGTTCTTTCAGTATCCGGTAGGCGACATAGGCAACGTCCATCTGGTCCGCATCCTGCTTTTCGTTGCCAATGAGGTAAATCGCCTTCTCTGCCTTTGTATTGAGGAGGACAACTCCGTGGACGGTCTCAACGCCCACGGTCTCAAAAAGTTTCTGGTATGTTGCAAAAACGTTCTCCGGGATATCGGAATCACCGTGATGAAGAACGCCGTCCCGATCGATATACCATCCCTGCTGATACACATCATTCATAAAATTAACGTACCAGTAAGGGAAAGTATCATACCGGAAGCGCCGTGCCCCTTCAGAACTTGCATCCCGAATGAAACGAAGCGCTTCGAAGAGTGCTCCGAGGAAACGGGTCTGCCGCCTTTCCAGCCGATCCGCCCGGGACCGAAACCAGATCTCCTCGGCATGGGCCTCGATCCACTCGGTATGAAGCGACTTAAGCTCTTCAAGATATTCATCGCGGCTCACCAATATCTCGCCTTTTTCATACTTCTTCTCGCCTTCATTCCATTGAACCCAGTAAATTCCGTCCCTCCCCATGACAAGGGTGCGTTCCATGGCCGTATCTACGCCGATGACCCTGTGTTGATACGTTGCGGAAGGGACATTTCCTGGTCTGTCCGAAACGATGAACCGCGTGACTTCGTGCCCCCGCGGGCTGTTCACCTGGAAATTCCTGAAGAACGCTTCCTGCTCTTCAACAGGCAACCCCTCGAGATATTGGAGAAGATGGGTGACCTCTTTAGGATCCCAGCGCATCAGCTCATAAAGCCGGGAAACCACTTCGCTTTTCCAGCTTCTTGAGCCGCGCATGGCATCTTTCAGTTTTTTAACCCCTTCAGGCCCTTTGGATCCGAGGTAAGTGATGTCAATCTGGCCGTTCTCGTCAATCGGAAAATCTCTCCCTAATGACACACCGTGAAAAAGGTCATAACCGAACGGGGAAAAGTGGTCCAAAATGAAACGGAGGTCTCTTAACAGTTCAACGTTATACCGGAAATCACGCTTTGTCGCGCCGACTTCCTCAATCAACTTCTCTCCTCCTCCCACACGGCTGAGGAAGAACCGGCTTAAGTCATTGTCGGCACCCATCATGGCGGTCGTGAAGGCGGCCTCGTTGACCCCCAGTAAAAGTTCCAACGTCATTCTTCCTTTCCGCTCCCTGAATTCATCCAATATTGCGTGGCCGCCTTCGCCGCGCCCGACTGTATCACCCACCGCATAGACAGAAGCCAGCCGGTTTTGTTCTGCATAATCAAGCATGGCGCGGACTCTTTCAGTCTTTCCTTCCGCGTCGCTGGAAATCAAAATTCCCGGAATTTCGCCCTTTCCGTAATTTAAACGCTCCGTTTCGATCTCTTCGAGATACCTGGCCCGCAAGACCAATTCTTCCTGTTGGCGGACAAATTCGGGATCGGGAAGCGGACGCTCCCCGGTATACACGTGTTGGATCAGCCATTCTTCTGCCGAACGGGCGAGTTCTGCGATTTCTCCGGGGCGCAAGAGAAGCGTCTGGGTCTCCCTCCTCGTCCTTAATTCAGCATCGATCTCTGCCCAGTCTATCCTCAACTGGGCCACAACAGCCCGGATCGCCTCTTCCTCATCGGGCCCCTTTGCATAAATTTCAAGTTCATTACCTTGTTCGGATGCAAGCAACATCAGCTTCATGACTTCTTTGGCATTGACCCGAGCTGTCCCCTGAGTCGCATCTCTGATCTCAACTTCTGTCCCGGGAAATTTCTGTAACGCAGTGACAATACCTGACGATGGCCGATGATGAAGGCCGAGCTTGCCTTGAATCCTTATCGTTGCCATGAGCCACCCGTCAGGGCCCCGGGTCATCTCTATCTCGGGTGCTTTTTTGTCCCCACCGTCCTCTGCAGTTTTCTCATCCGAAGTTCCGTTGAGGTCGCTTCGGAAGTTCCCCGCCCTGTCACCGCCATCTCGAACTTCCCCAATGGAGGCCCTCGGACGTAAGTGCGAAGAGCCCGGGCAGGTAAGACACTTCCCCACTACGGAGGGAAAGCGTTCGCCTGCCCAGGCTTGTCCTCCGAAGTCCGAAGGACGTAGGAGGACCCATTGAGTGGCGGGTTGTGGGAAGTCCGCCAAATTTGAACGCAAATTTGGCGAGACCTCGCCAAGATTTGAGAATTGCGGCGGGTGGGTTGTAGGTTTAGTTGTGGGGGTGGGGGTAAAGGATGTAAGGAGAAAACACTGAATCAGGATAAAAATGAGGGGATGAGAAAATGAGCGTGTGGGTGGATGAGCGTGTGGGTGGATGAGAGTAGAGGAGGAATAGGCTTTGTTTTTACTCATTCTCTCACGACGCATTCTCTCATTCTCGCATTCTCTGTTTTGAGGTCTTTGGTCTTTTGAAGGGGCATGGTTTTAAAAGACTTTCAAGCCGTTTGTTTTTTGCGAATGGCGGACAAATAAAAACCGAGTTCCTTTCCAGGCAACTCGGCTGTCTGACTTCGACTTGCTCCGCCAAAAATCTCTTGCCTTTACTCAAAGATTCTTGGCGGTCGGTCCCCCATTCCAGATCCGCAGTTTTGCCAATGAGGCCGCGAC
>JBDRBD010000191.1:0-6019 GCA_043823025.1 Candidatus Omnitrophota bacterium
GAAAATGTTGACAAAAAAGACTATCCCTTTTATAATAATAGAGTTATGACAAAGATTTTTTCCTTCAAAGGTGCGCTGCTTTTCTCTTCCGCGTTGCACCTTGTTGCATTTTTAGGGAGCGGCCGATTCGGTCCCATGCTACCCAGCAATCCGCTTGACAGTACACCGAAAACCCTGGAGGTTGTTTATTCTATTCCGACATTCATGGAACGCGTTTCCTTGACAAAAAGTTTCGCAAAAGAGGAAACGCCCTCTCCTCTCAATTCTGTGAAAGTTGAGGAAAAGCCGGCGGAAGACAACGCGCCAACTTCTGAAAAATTCCAGACGCCGCCGGTCGCCCAACATCCGGAGCCCCCGATTGCCGCATCCGGAAAAGTTTCACCCGAGGAGCAATTTATCACGGGATTGAATCTCACCTACGAGGAAAAGCCCCTCTATCTTGCGTATTACCGGACCATCCGTGAAAAAATCCGGACACTTGTACGGCGGTATTATACCCAGGAACTTCGCGAAGGTCAGGTTTTCTTGACTTTTATTCTTTTCGCGAACGGAAAACTCAAAGAAGTCAAGGCAGCCGAAGTATACGCTTCTCAGGACCGGCGGCTGGAGGGCATCGCACTGCGAAGCGTGATCGATGCTTCTCCCTTTCCGCCGTTCCCCGAAGGACTGAAGCGTTCCTACGTTCCGTTCCGCGTCATGATTACTTTTGTAGGTTACCCTGAAACGGATACAGGAGATTCATCACATGCCAAAAGTCGAAGTGAGAGCTGATGAGCCGCTTGAACGAGCGCTGAAACGGTTGAAGAAAAAGATTGAACGAGAAGGCGTTCTGAAGGCGCTCAAGGCGAGGAAACATTACGAAAAACCCAGCGAGCGCAAAAGACGTAAAATGAGGCGGAATTTTCGAAAGCGGTAGCGGTTTTTCTCCCGATGAATCGAAAATGGTGCCTCTTACTTCTTTTCTTGCTTCCCGCCTGTTCTTCTCATCTAGGTGCGATTCAATCCTCATCTTTGCCTCCTGAAAAGACATCGCCTCCCGTCACCCGCAAGGTCCTCGACAACGGACTGACCGTCATTTTGAAAGAAGTCCATCGGACTCCGGTTGTTTCCATCATGGCGTATCTCAAAACCGGCTCTGCTCATGAAGGGAAGTGGACTGGCAGCGGCATCAGTCACGCCATGGAGCATATGTTTTTCAAAGGCACTGAGGGTCGGGGCGTGGGGGAGATCGAGAAAGAAATTCGTTCTTACGGGGGCGATATCAATGCGTTCACCACCTACGATGTTACCGGCTACACTCTGGTCGCCACAAAGGAACACTATCCCAAAGCCCTTGCCCTGCTGGCGGATTGTCTGACGCATGCCCGCCTCGACCCGGACGATTTTGCGAAGGAGAAGGAAGTTATTCTGAATGAAATACGTCTCAACCGCGACAACCCTGCCTGGCGCACCCAGGATCTCCTTTTTCAGAATGCGTACCGCGAGCACCCCTACCGTTATCCCATCATCGGCTATGAATTTCTGATGGCCTCTCTCTCGCATGAGGACCTAGTCCGTTATTATCAGGAAAAATACATCGCGAATAATGCCATTTTAGTGATGGTCGGTGACTTTCAGACTTCAGAAGCTTTGAAGGCAGTGGAGCAGAGTTTCCGCGATTTCCGAAGGGCTTCAAATCCGCCGGCACCCAGAGTCGTCGAACCGAGGCAGCGGAGTCTCCGCGAAATCCGGGAGCACGCTCCTATTCAAGTGGCGCGTCTGATGTTGGGATTCCATACGGTCCATGTGGCAGATCCGGATATGTACCCATTGGATGTCCTCGCCATCTTATTGGGGAAAGGCAGGAGCGCGCGCTTGATAAAACAGGTCCAGAAGAAAAAAGAACTTGTCTATGGAATTGATGCTTCCCACTATACTCCCATCGATCCGGGTCTTTTGATCATCTCTGCCGTTCTTGAGGAAGGAAAAGTTTTCGATGCCTTGTCTGAAATCCAAAGAGAAATCAACAAGATTAAAACGGGACCGATCACCGAGCAAGAGCTGAAAAAAGCAAAACAGCAGGTTGCTGCGAGTTTTTATTTCAGTCTTGAAACCGTTCAGGACCAGACGAGGGACCTGGCCAGCAATGAGGCAGCCGGGCTCGATCCCCTCTTTTCGGAGGATTATGTTCGAAGGATTGCCTCTGTGACAGCGGACGATGTCCGGCGCGTTGCACAGCAGTATCTGGTGGATGAAAATCTGACACGCGTCGTTATGGCGCCGGAGAATCCGCAAAGAGATGTTGAAAAGGTACCGTCTCTAGAAAAGCGCCGGGGCGCAATGCAAAAAACCCTGCTTCCCAACGGGATACGGGTCCTTCTTCAAAAGGATCCGATGCAGCCAACCGTTTCCCTGACTGCAGCGCTTTTAGGAGGTCTTCGCTATGAAGAGGCTCCTCAGGAAGGCATATCGAATTTTGTCGCCCGAATGCTTCCGAAAGGGACTTCTTCAAAAAGTGAAAAGGAGATTTCGGAATGGATTGATGCCCAGGGGGCTTCGTTCGGGCCTTTCAGCGGTCAAAACAGCGTCGGTATACGCCTCAAAGTGCTCAAAGGGCATACCGCAGAAGCCGTCCAATTCTTAAGTGAACTGATTCAACATCCCTCCTTTCCCGCGGAAGAAATGGAAAAGGAGAGGACGTTGATTCTTGGAGAGATTCGCGCCGGCAACGATCAAATTTTCAGCGTTGCGGAACGCTCCCTCCGGCGCGCGCTTTTCAAACAACATCCCTATCGCTTTTACCCTCTTGGGACAGAAGAAAGCATTTCCCGCATCAGGCGGGAGGAACTCCTGTCTTTCTACGCGAAGCTGCTGGCGCCCGAACAGATGGTGGTCACTGTTTTTGGAGACATCGATCCGGAAGGCGTCCTCGAGGAAGTCCGGAACAATTTCTCCCGGTTAGAGGGCCCTCACATGCCGGCGCTGAAGTTGCCGCCGGAACCTCCAATTCAGGAAACGCGTTCTGTCACCAAACAACTTCCGAAGGAGCAGGCGCTTCTCTTGGTCGGTTTCCATGGAATTTCGCTCGAGGACAAGGACTATTATCCCTTCGAGGTTTTGACGAAAGTTGTCTCAGGCGGTGGAGGGAAACTCTATAGCGAAATTCGGGACAACCGCGGTCAGGCGTATACGTTGGGCGCCTATGCGGTATGGGGTCTTGACCCTGGGTACTATACCTTCTATGTCGCGACCGCACCGCAGGCACTCCCCGAAGTTCGGGAAGCCCTTTTTGCTGAAATTAAGCGTCTCTGCCAGACCCTGGTCCCGGAGGATGAAATGGAGAGGGCCAAAGAAAGTCTCATCGGGTTACATCAGATTTCGCTAGAGACGCCTGACGATCTTTCTTTCCAAGCGGCTCTGGATGAACTCTACGGCCTCGGCTGTCAACATTATCTCGAATACGAGGCGAATATCCGGGCCGTCACCGCACAGGATCTCCAGCGCATCGCAAAAACTTATCTTAACTTGGACCAAAAAGGGGTGGTGGTCATTTTGCCGGAGCGTTCGGAGGAAAAGGAGCAACAGTGACGATGAAAGTCCGGCTTCCCTGTGTCGCAGGTCAATTTTACGAAAAAGAGCCGGAGCTGTTGGCGCGGCAAGTGACTGCTTGTCTTCCTGAAAAACCAAAAAGAAAACAGAAGGCAATAGCGGTTCAGGTGCCTCATGCGGGGCTGATGTATTCAGGACCCGTTGCGGGAGAAGTGTATGCCTCCATCGAATGGCCGCCCACGGTCATCCTTTTAGGACCCAACCATACAGGGGAGGGCAGCCCTATCAGCATGACCCAGGCAGAATATTGGCGTACCCCTTTGGGCGATGTGGAGGTTGATGACGAACTGGCTTCCCATCTTCAGCGCCATGCGCCCGAACTGGTTGTTGACGAAACGGCTCATCGTTTTGAACACTCCATTGAGGTGCAACTTCCTTTCCTTCAACAGCTTTCAAAAAAGACAAAGATTATTCCGATCATCTTGAGCTGGGAGCGGGCGGAACTCTACAAACAGTTTGGGCGCCACCTTGCCGAAGCTGTGTCTGCTTTGCAGAAGGAAGTTCTGGTCATTGCCAGCAGCGATATGACGCATTATGAATCCCATGAGAGTGCCAAAGAAAAAGATGATTATGCCATTCAGGCGATCCTTTCTTTGGACGGCGATGAGCTGGGGCAGCGCCTGAGGGCACGCCGGATTTCGATGTGCGGCTATGCACCGGTCATGGCAGCGCTTTCCTATGCGTTGCAAAGGGGCGCGGGGCGGGGCGAGCTCCTTTGCTATCAAACCAGCGGGGATGCAACGGGTGATTATTCCTCCGTCGTTGGCTATGCGGGAATACGGATTCTTTCCCCGTGAATTTCCTTTACTTTTAGGCGTTTTTGTGGTAATTTAGGCACTCTGAAATGAAAAAAGGCGCCTTTCTTAGAGTTTTCATAAGTCTTTTATTCATAGGCATTTTGATATTTTCCTTCCGCGGGGAGATGGGTGAAATCCTTCGGATTCTCAAGGGCATCCAGCCGTTTCTCTTTTTTGTCAGTCTTTTTCTGCAACTCGTAGGGGTTTGGATGATGTCCATCCGGCTCAAAATTATGTTTCATGCCCAGAAAATGGATCTTTCCCTGAAAGAAGTGGTGGAGCTCAATTTTTTGGGAATCTTTTTCAATAACTTTCTGCCCACAGCAGCAGGTGGAGATATTTCGAAGGCCTTTTTTGCCTTTCAAAAAACCAAAAAGAAGCTCGAATCCTTTGCCTGTGTTTTGGGGGACCGTTTTATCGGCCTTTTCACGCTGCTGGCGTTGGCGTTTTTTGGCATGTTCGTTTTGTGGTCTGAACTCGATTTTTCCACCAAGCTTTCCGTCGGGATCCTTTTTGGCATCGGGTCATTTTTCCTTTCGTTCATGTTCAGCCACCGCGTCGCCCGGGCGGTCAAATTTCTTTTTGTTCCTTTAGAGAAAATGGGCCTGGATCGGAGAGTGGACCAGGCCTATCGTTTTCTCCATGAGTTGAGTCAAAATAAAATGGCGCTTGGAAAAGCGCTTGGCATTTCTGTCGTCAGCCACATTCTGTTTGTTGCGTCCGCCTTTTTCCTCATTCGGAGTCTGGCCGCTTCAGAGTCGTTCATCCGGCTTTTTGTGGTGCTTCCTCTTGTTGTGGCGCTCTCGATGCTTCCGTCTCTCAACGGCCTTGGGATTCGGGAGGGTGCCTTCATTTTTTATCTGGGGAAGACCGTTGGCAAAGGGAACGCTTTTGCGCTTTCGATTCTTTGGCTGGCGCTGATGGGAATCCAAAGTCTCATCGGCGGGATTCTCTATTTTTTCTATGAATTCCGGCGCATCCCAATTACCACCGTGAAAGAGATGGCAGAAGTGGCAGAGGAAATTCGGGAGGGAAAGGCACAATGATCGACAAACAGCTTCTGGAGATTCTGGCGTGTCCTCTCTGCAAAACCACGGTTCATCTGGAGAGGGGAAAGCTTGTCTGCAAATCCTGCGGAAGGCGGTATCCCATCCGGGAGGGCATCCCAGTCATGTTAATTGAGGAGGCCGAGGGTGGTCAAACAAAAGACTAAGATTCTTGTGATTCATGGGCCCAATCTAGACCTTTTGGGCACAAGACAGCCTGATATCTACGGAAAGGAAACGCTCAAGGACATCAATGGGGCATTGTTAAAAACAGCGAAGGCATCCGGTGTCCAGCTGGCCATCAGGCAATCCAACCATGAAGGCGAAATTGTGGAGATGATCGGGGGGGCAAAGAGACAATATCAGGCGATCCTGCTAAACCCTGCCGCCTATACCCATACAAGCGTTGCCATCCGGGACGCCGTGGAAGCCTGCAACCTTCCGGTGGTGGAAGTACACCTCTCCAACATTTACGCCAGAGAAAAATTCCGCCAACACTCCCTCATCGCTCCGGTCTGTGTGGGGCAGGTCTCGGGCTTTGGGGCCGAAAGCTACCGGCTCGGGCTTTTGGCCTGCTTGACAGTTCTT
>JBDRBD010000192.1:0-3450 GCA_043823025.1 Candidatus Omnitrophota bacterium
ACGCCGGTCACCGCCGACGAAGCAGCCAAGACCTGCGATGTGATTCAGATGCTGACGCAGGATAATGTCCAGCCGAAAATTTACCGGGAGTCCGTCGTATCCCACATGGGGCGCGGAAAGGCCATTGCCTTTTCGCACGGATTCAATATCCACCACAAACAGATTGTTCCCCCGAAGGAAATCGATGTATTCATGGTGGCCCCGAAAGGCCCCGGATCGTTAGTGCGGCAAATGTATGTTGAGGGAAAGGGCGTTCCGAGCCTCTTCGCGGTCTACCAGGATGCTTCGGGGACGGCGCGAAAGATGGCCCTGGCGTATGCCAGGGGAATCGGAAGCACGCGCGCAGGGGTTTTGGAAACGACCTTCAAAGAGGAGACGGAAACCGATAATTTCGGCGAACAGGCGGTTCTCTGCGGGGGCGTTTCCGAACTGATTAAGGCCGGATTTGACACCCTGGTCGAGGCGGGATATCAGCCGGAGCTTGCGTATTTTGAATGTCTCCACGAGTTGAAGCTGATCACCGACATGATTTTCACCACCGGAATCCAGGGGATGCGCTACCGGGTTTCGGATACCGCCAAGTACGGGGATCTCACGCGCGGGCCGCGCATCATCAATAAGGCCGTGCGCGAGGAGATGAAGAAAATCCTCAAGGAAATCCAGACCGAAAAGTTCGCGAAGGAATGGATTGAGGAAAATGAAAAGGGGCGTCCGAATTTCACCAAGCTCCTTCACCGGGACGACAACCACTTGATTGAGAAAGTGGGTAAGGAAATCCGGAGCATGTTTTCCTGGGGCGAGGAAAAGAAGAAAACGCCGTCGCTCGTGCCTGCCCCGGCGGAAATCCCAGGCAGGCCGGGGAAGCGTGAAGCGTAAAACGAGAGACAAACGACGAGACAAGACCATGAAAGATAAAGAAAGACTGATTATTTTCGATACGACGCTTCGGGATGGGGAGCAGTGTCCGGGGGCGAGCCTCGAGACGCCGCAGAAACTGGAGATCGCCAGGCAGCTTGAGCGGCTCGGGGTTGACGTCATTGAGGCGGGGTTCCCCATCGCCTCGCCGGGAGACTTTGAGGCGGTGAAGATGATCGCCCAGCAGGTCCGGAAGCCCGTCATCTGCGGTTTGGCCCGCACGATTGAAAAGGATATCGAACGGGCTGCGGCGGCGGTCCGTCCGGCGCGCCGGAGCCGCATCCATGTCTTCATCGCCACAAGCCCGATCCACATGAAATATAAGCTCAAGAAGGCGGAAGGCGAGATTGTGCGGATTGCCAAGGAGTCCGTGCGCTATGCAAGAAAATTCGTGGACGATGTGGAGTTTTCGCCTGAAGATGCCGCCCGGAGCGAACGGCAGTTTCTTTTTCGGGTGATCGAGACGGCGATCGCCGCGGGTGCGACAACGATCAATGTCCCTGACACGGTGGGATACACCACGCCCGCGGAGTTCGGGGATCTGATCCGCTCCATTCGCGACCATGTGCCGAATATCCATAAGGCGGTGATCAGCATTCACTGTCACAACGACCTGGGGTTGGCGGTGGCGAATTCCCTGGCGGCGGTGATGAACGGTGCGCGTCAGGTTGAATGCACCCTGAACGGCATCGGCGAGCGGGCCGGGAATGCCTCCCTGGAAGAGATCGTGATGGGAGTCCGGACGCGGAAAGATATTTACCCTGTTTATACGGAGATCGATACCCGCCAGATCATGAAGACCAGCCGCTTGGTCAGTGCGCTCACGGGGCTTTTGGTTCAGCCGAACAAAGCGATTGTCGGAGCCAATGCCTTCCGGCATGAATCCGGCATCCATCAGGACGGTATCTTGAAACGGCGCCTGACCTACGAGATTATGGACCCGAAAGATGTGGGCGTCGGAGACTCCAAATTGGTTCTTGGAAAACACTCGGGGCGCCACGCCTTCAGCGAGCGGCTCAAAAAGCTGGGGTTCCAGCTCAGCCAGACACAGCTCGAGCACGCTTTTGAGGAATTCAAGAAACTGGCTGACAAGAAAAAGGAAGTTTTCGACGGCGATCTCACAGCCATCATCGAAGGGGAAATCACAAGAGTTCCCGAGACCTATGAGCTCATGTATGTCCACACCTCGAGCGGCACAGGGACCGTTCCGACCGCCACCCTCCGTCTCAAAAGCAGGGGGAAAATACTGCAGGATGCTTCTTCGGGGGATGGGCCGGTAGATGCCTGTTACAAGACCATCGACCGGATCACGGGGGTCAAGGGGAAACTCTTGGATTACTCTCTTCGAGCCGTTACCGGCGGAAAGGATGCGCAGGGGGAGGTTGTGCTGCGGGCGAAATTTGGTAATCAGGTGATTACAGGACGCGGTACCTCGACGGATATCATCGAAGCCAGTGCGAAGGCGTATCTTTCTGCCATCAACCGCTATCTTTACGAACCGACGCTCAAGCGGCTTTCACGTTCTCAAGAGAAGGGACTCGTGTGAACCCCGTTAGACCTCAATATGATTACGTCTATTTTGATAAGTAAATTTAAGAATTGCATCGAAAAAGGTCTAACGGGGTGAATGGCCATCGTTTGCGCTACGGGCTGCTGGGATATCCTATTTCCAGGAGTCCGTCTCCCGCAATGCAACAGGCTGCTTTTCGGTCCTCGGGGCTGAAAGCCGTTTATGAGATTTTCGAAGAACCCTCTTTAGAGAACGCCAGACTGTTTTTCGAGTCTCTTCCTTCCCAGAAGATCGCGGGTCTTAACGTCACCGTTCCGTACAAGGCGCAGGTCTACCGCTGGATGGTCGAGCGCGGCGACGCGTTGGATAACCAAGTTCAGCTGACCCAATCGGTCAACACCGTCGTCGTGGATGGAGGAAAATACAAAGGGTTCAGCACGGATGGATACGGCTTCATTGCTTCTTTAAAGGAGCGGAACGTATCCGTTCAGGCCAAAAAGGCGTTGATTCTGGGGGCAGGGGGCGCCTCCCAGGCGATCGCCGTCGCCTTGAAGCAGGAAGGCGCAGGCTTTGTCGGGTATTACGAAATCCTGGACAATCGTTTTTATCTCCTCAAGGAGATTGTTGCTAAAGGGGAGGCGGATGAGCGGCGGATCGAGGAATCGAAAGTTCAGCTGAAGGATCTCCTGGAACGGCACATGCCCACGACCGATATGCTCATCAATGCGACTCCGGTATCCGACCGCTCTTTTGTGGCGGATGATTTTCTCCGGTCCGGTCTTTTGGTGTACGATCTGATTTATCACAAAGAAGGGACGGCTCTATTGAAGCAGGCGCGCGCGAAAGGACTTCTGGCCATCGACGGACGCGGCATGCTGCTCCATCAGGGTGCACGTGCGTTTGAACTTTGGACCGGGAAAAAAGCCCCTCTTTCCGTGATGCAGAAGGCCTTGGAGGAGGTATTGTCTTAAGATGGGACTTCTTGTTTTCATTACAGGGTCCATTGTAGGGAGTTTTCTCAATGT
>JBDRBD010000193.1:0-9766 GCA_043823025.1 Candidatus Omnitrophota bacterium
GGTCGAAATGTTCGGATGATAACGTTCAACGTCAATGCCATGGTGAATCACGGTAATCCTCTGATCGTCGACGCCAATCCCGATGAGCTCCCGCTTAATGAAATGACTGACGGAGATAATGTGATTCCACTTGACGTTCCGGGTTAAATCCACAAACAGGAGGTCATCCCATACATTATGGACGGTTAAGACAAGTGGAATTTTTCGCCGCTTCGCTTCTTCTTCAAGAAGCCGCGCATGAAGTTCGCTGAAATAATGCATGTTGTGCACATGGATGAGATCGGGCTTTGCCTGATTGAAGAAATTCCGGAAGACTTCCCGCAACCCCTCTTCGAGCCCTTTCAACCCCCGCCTGTAAAGCCAGTTCAAGTCCATGAGAGGAGTCCGGAAAAGGCGAACGCCCTGATAGTCAAACCATCCGGACAGTTCTTCGGTTGCACCCGTCAAAAGGTAAACCGTATGCCCTTGCCGAACCATTTCCGGCAGCAACATGGTCAAGTGAGTCTCCACGCCCCCGATGACAGGCGGAAAACCCCAATGCAGCTGGGCAATCCGCAAGGGGGCGCCTTTCGACATCGTCCGCATCATGTCACCTCCACCTTTTGCATTTTGCTTCTGAAAATCAGCTGCTTTTGAGAGAGAAGTTCCCGGGTTTTACCAAAAGCACTGACGTTGAATCGGCGGCCCCCTTTCACAAGAGTCTCTATCCTCACCCGTTCGTCCTGAACAGAAACTGAGAGAAGTGTTCCGTGGAAAAACATCTTAAAGCGGATCTCGCGGATCTTCTTTGGAAGCGAAGGATTGAAATAGAGGCACCGATCCGAAATATCCAGACCGCAGAACCCGCAGATCATAATCTGCCATGTCCCTCCGACAGAAGCAGCATGCACCCCCCCAAGGGTATTGTGATGAAAATCCTGGAGGTCTGCGTAGAGAGAAAAAAGGAAATAGCGGTACCCTCTGCGGCGCTGTCCTGCCTGAAGGGCCATGATCGCATGGATTGCAGAACTCAATGAAGATTTGTGCACTGTCCGTTTGTCATAATAGTTGAAATTCGCCCGCTTCTCTTCGGAGCTGAAGTTGCTTCTCAACAAGTAAAGGAGCATCACCACATCTGCCTGCTTGATTAGTTGGGTCTTGTGAACTTTGTCGGGGGGAAGCCATTTTGGGAAAAGTGGAATGGCATACCGGTTCCGCTTGGTCAGTGGGATATCTTTCTTTTGAAAATACCCGTCAAAAGAACTGAAGAGGGCGCGGTCGCGGGCTCTGACGAGGCTGATTTTCTCAGCAATCCCTTCCCACTGCCGCACTTCCTTTTCGCTCAAGCGCTCCTTCATCAAAAGCCGTCGCTCTGCCTCGGAGCGGCGTTTTCGCAGCTGCCGGTAGTACTCTGATGCTACCTTCAAATTCCACGCGGCCATCCCATTGGTGTATGCGTTGTTGTTGACGCCGACATGAAATTCGTCGGGGCCGATGACATTTTTAATCTCATACACATCCCGTTTTTTGTGATAGGTGACGCGGCTCGCCCAGAACCGCGCCGTCTCAAAAATCATCTCAAGCCCCGCCTCCAACATGAAGCGGTGATCTCCCGTCAGGATATAAAATTGGTGAACCGCATAAGCAATATCGGCGACAATGTGATGTTCCAGCTCGCCGGTAAGCACCGGGATAATTTTCCCGTCAAGATCCTTATGCCAGTTCGGCGTGACATCTTCCCCGGTTTCAGCAGACTCCCAAGGGTAAAAAGCTCCCCGATATCCCCGCAGCCGGGCATTCTTTTTTGCCTGCTGAAGCCGGCGATATCGGTAGAGGAGCATATACCTTGCGATTTTCGGCTGTGTGAAAATAAAGAAAGGAAGGATAAAGATTTCACAGTCCCAGAAGATGTGCCCCCGGTACCCTTCCCCGCTCAGCGTTCTCGCGCCGATACTGACGTCATAATCCGCCTCGCGGCTGCAGATGAGAAGGTGATATAAGTTAAAGCGCAGCGCTTTCTGGAGATCCCGGTCCGGTTTCACATCGATATCGGCTATCTCCCATCGCCGCCGGAAGGCATCCACATGCTCCTGCAGCACATGCTCAAAACCTTGCTTGACCACATGACGCATCCCGCGAAGGATCCGCATTTTGAGTTGATCCGGCAAGACCCGCCTGGAGGTTTGAACCCAGAAAAATTTCGTTGCACAAAGCGTCTGGCCTTTTTTGAGCTTGATCACATTCATCCGCTCGAGCGTGGTAAACCGTTTTTTCCCATAGGCAAATGTCAGATGGGATCCGTAACCCACTTTCAGATTCAAGTCGAACACCTTGACGCTGAAATACCGAATGTCCCCATGGCTGGCAAGTTCATCCTGGATGTAATGTTTTTTCCGTCCCTCGGTCAGAAGTCCCTGGTTGGTGACCGAAGTATCCGTCATCGACTGAATCGTAAGGTCCGCATCTCCATCCAAGGGGGTAAGGAAAACCCGAAGCGCAATCACATTCGGATGTCTCATGCTGACAAAACGGATGGATTGATAGTCAAAGCGCTGCCGGTGGGCGCTCCGATAAACAGTGTGGCGGATAAGGAGGCCTTTTCGGGTGTCCAAGATTCGTTTGTGCCTGAGAACGTCCATCGCCATGACGCCCAGTTTTTCGCCTTCGATATCGATGCGAAAATGAACGGGGTTTGGCAGATTTACCAGCTCTGTGACCTGCGCTTGGGTCTTGTCGTAGAGGCCGGCGATGAATGTCCCCGGCTGAGAGTCGAAAGGGATTTCTTCAAGAATCCCGCGGATGCCGAGATATCCGTTCCCCTGGGAAAAAAGGCTTTCCTGTACCTTTTGCCTGCCGCGGTCCCAGCCTTTTTCCTCAATCAGCCAGCTCTCCTCAGAGAGGTAATGCGCGAACCATGAATTAAGGTGACCCTGTTTTGCCAAGAAGCGCCTCCAGTTGATCCATGCTCACGTTATCCAAATCATTCACAATCCAATCCGCTTTCCGGAGACGTTCGGGATCTCCGTGGCGGTCAATTCCCACACAGACCATCCGGGCGCGTTTTGCCGCCTCCACGCCTAATGCGGCGTCCTCAAACACAATGCAAGCTTCCGGCGAAAGGCCCAACCGCTCGACTGCAAGGAGGAATATCTGCGGGTCCGGTTTCCCTTTCGTAATGTCACTTCCGCTGATCTGCAAATCGAGTTCCTTATCCACGCCGATCCGCCTGAGGACATAAGGACAGTTTTTACTGGAAGAGATCACGGCGACCTTGACGCCTCTTTCGCGAAGCGCGCGCATCAGGCGCACCGTGGAATCGTACACCGGAATTTCCTGTTTTTCGAGTTGTTCCAGAAAATAGGATTGCTTCCGGTCGGCGGCTTTGTGAAGTTCCGCTTCAGGAAGATCGGCCAGAAAGGCCCGGGCCCCGTCCAATCGGGGGATACCGTCCACCTTTTGCTTATAGTCTTCGAATGTAATTTCCTTGCCGTACTCCCGGAACATCCGCTTCCAGGCCGCAAAGTGGAGCGGTACGGTGTCTACCAGGACTCCGTCCAGATCGAAAATGGCTCCTTGTAATTTTCCTTTTCCCATGACGGTAACCGACAGATTGAAAGCCGTGGAACAACGCAATGTCAGGATGGCGGCTCGACTTTCGTAACATAGAGCTGCTGAGTCGGGTAGGCGAATTCGATCCCCTCCTTCTCAAACTGCTCTTTGAGCCGTACGTTGATATAATGCTGGACGTCCATGTATTTGTTATAGTCCGGGGTCAGAACGTAATAGACAATTTCGAAGATCAGTGCAAAATCTCCGTAACTCTGGAAATGGGCTCGGTCAAACTGCGTCAGTTCATGTTCTTTGATGACTGCTTCGACGATTCGAGGGATGGTTTTCAGCTTCTCGACGGGCGTCTGGTAGACCACGCCGATTTTGAAAAGAATCCGGCGCGTTTCCATCCGTTTGTAGTTACGCACGCGGCTATTGGTGAGATCCGTGTTGGAAAAGATAAGCTGTTCGCCGCCCAACGAACGGACGCGGGTCGTCTTGAAGCCGATGTGCTCCACAGTTCCCATCAACTCCCCGACAATGATAAAATCACCGACTTTGAAGGGTTTATCCATCAGGATGGCAAAGGAACTGAAGGTGTCCCCCAAAACCGTCTGCGCCGCAAGGGCTACTGCGATACCGCCGATCCCCAGGCCGGCCACCAGCGCTGAAACATTAATGCCGAGATTGTCGAGGATGAAAATAATCCCGGCGGCCCAGAATACCCCGCGCAATACCTTGTTGATATTCCGGACAACGACGGCGCTGGTCGGGTCCTCTTTCTCGGTTGCCTGAGCCCACCGGTTCAGGAAAAAAGAACAGAATTCCTGGAGGACCTGAATCGCTTTGTACGTGACAACAAGAACAAAAGCAATTTGAAGGACTTGCTCGATGCTTTTGGCGAGGATGAGGGAGCGGGTCGCCAGGTACAGCCCCAAAAAGAAGTACGCCATCGGATCTACATGGCGTAAGAGCCCCACGATGAAGTCATCGAGGTCTGTCGAGGTCTTCCGGACAAGCTTTTGGAGCCGCTTGAACACGACGACCTTGAGAATTCGCATCCCGATGAGAACGCTGAAGAAGACGATCGAGGCGACAAGGTAGCCCTCCACCGTGTTCCCAAACACCTCTTTGGCTAGAATCTGTTGTATCAGTCCAGAATCCATTTTCCCTTCACTTTCTGATTCGTTCTGATTTCTGTCAACTCATTATAACAGAAAGAGTTTAGTCAGACTCCTTCTTTTTTCTGCGCAAGAGGCGGTCCAGGGAAAATGTGCCGGCTCCGAGGAAAATCAGGGTGCCTGCCATTGTCCAATAAGCCAACGCCGTCTCTTTGATCGGGAAGGCATCGAACCGATGATAACGAAACACGGCCATGCTCATGGTCAAAAACACCAGAAGCGCTGCAAGTCGTGTCCCCAATCCAAAAACAATGAGAAGCCCTCCCCCGAATTCAGACAAAGCCGCAAACCAAGCAAAAACATTCGGGACCGGAAAACCGAGTTGGGTGATATTTTCCACAAACGCCGCCATCTGACCTCCAAAAATTTTCTGATACCCGTGGGACGCAATGCCCATCCCCATCAGAAAGCGAAGCCACAAAAGCCCCCAGGACACAGACCCTTTTTCTCCCCGCATCAGAACTCCCTCCCTTTGAACGTTCCATAAAGAGAATCTTCTAACATCAACCGTTGGAACTAGTTAAAATATATAACGTTTTAAGGAAGAATGCAACTTCAATCTTAGCTGTCGGAAGGCGATCGGGACTGAATTTAATCCACAGAAGTTGCTGGATCTTGAGGAAAGGCAAGGATCGATAAACTTTTCGGAACAACGGAAACGGTTAAGGGGGTATACCCGTAAAAATCTCCGTCCAATTGGACCGAAATCGGCATCTCCGTTGTAATCTCGGCTCTGGAGAAACGATGATGATGCACCAGACGATCCTCAATCGGCCGCTTCTCCCCGAGTCGCAGGAGGTTTCCGAGATAAGAAACGACGCTTTGGGATTTAAAAAGCCCGCAGTCCAATAATCCGTCGGCACTATCGGCATTCGAAAAAAACTGGCATCCCGGAAGGCCGTATCCTTTGATATTGGAAATGACCAAAAGCCGCGTCTTCAAACCAATAGTCTCTTTTTCCGTCTTCACATAGAAGGGAATCTGTTTGGAACGAAAAAGCGAAAAAAGACCCGTCCAGAAAAAAGCCCACCAGTGAAAGGCCTCAAAGGCCCATTTCGGAACGTCCCGGAGCGCCTTGGCATCCAATCCGATGCTGACCATCATCAGAAAATAGCGGTCATTGGCCTTTCCGACATCGATCCGCTCGACCCGGCACTTCGGGATCGCTTCAGCGGCCAGAACAGGGTCTGGCGGAATCCCGAATTCATGTGCTGCAAGGTTTCCGGTGCCAAGCGGAATCAGGGCGAGCTTCACATCGCTTCCCACCAGCCCGTTCACGACCTCGTTCACCGTCCCGTCCCCTCCGACGGCGATGACCAGATCGCTCCCTTCGGAAACCGCCTCTTTGGCAAGCCGGGTCCCGTCCCGGGCGCCTCGGGTGGGCTTAAAACAATGCGGAATACCGAGCCGCTCGAGGGTCCCCCGGATAGCCTGAAGTTGTTTTTCCCGAGACGACTTTCCGGCGACAGGATTGTAAATTAAAGTAGCTGCCATCCCGGTCCCTCTATACGTTATTCCTCTTCGGGAATCGGATCGGGGAACGACCCGTTTTTCAAAAAAGCAACCACCGATTCGCAGCTCTGCCTCGCCTTCCGCTCCAGTGCCTGGCGCGTATTAAAGGCATTATGAGGCGTAAAAATGACGCGGTCATCCCCTTGAAGCGAAAGAATCATTTTTCCGCTTTCCGTCAATGAGCCTTTCTTCGTGCGCAGAGAATCACCCAAAATATTTTCTTCCTCATAGACATCCAATCCGATGCCTCCGAGAATTTCCTCTTCCAAGAGCCGCTTCAGATCCCGAATCGGCGAAATCTCGCCGCGGGAGATGTTGACAAAAAGCAGCCCCGCTCGCGCTGTTTTGAGCCGGGAATAATCCAACAGCCCCCGGGTGAGCCGCGTCAGAGGAAGGGCGCACACCATTGCATCCGAGTCCCGAATCCCTTCTTCCAGCGAAACGTATTCCAAGTCCGGCACTTTTGTTACGAGGTCCACCCCTTTGACCTCCATTCCAATTCCCCTGGCCAAAGCGGCCATTTCCTTCCCGATGCGCCCCACACCCACCACCAGCAGTTTTCTTCCGAGACATTCGGCGCCTGTAATGCCGTCCCTGGAAAAGGCGGTGAATTGGGCGGACTGCTTCTTGAGTTTCCGGGAAAGGGCCAAAAGGACCAAAAGCGCATGTTCCGCGACGGCGTGTGCGCAATAGGAAGGAAGGTAGCCGCAGGCGATTTTTCCCTGACTTCCCTTCCAAACCGGTGAAAGATGGTCGTATCCTGAACTCCGTGTCAGAATGCCGGACAAGCCGCCATACCAGCCGGAAGGAATCAGGGACTGGGTTCGAATGGAAATGAGTCTTGCGGGGGGTTGGGGCAGTGTTTCCAACTGAACGGTCTTCGCTGAGAAGCCGGCCTGGATTTCCTTCGGAAGATAACGCTTCAGCGCCGCTTCTTCTTCAGCAAAGACCTCGTAACACATGACGTCCACGGTGGCCACCTCTCAGGCGTCCAACAATTCAGGAAGCCCTTTTATTCTCACGATTCGCTGTGTTATTCTTCGCCGCCTCCTCCGAAGGAAAAAACTTTTTTCAAAGCTCCCGATGTCTTCTCAGCCGCATCTTTCGCCACGTCTGTCGCTTTCGAGGCCGCCTCACCCGCCTTTGCCGCCGCCTCTTTCCCTACTTCAGAGGTCTTGGTGAGCGCTTCGGTGGCTTGAGTCTTGGCTTTGTCGAATGTCTCCGTGGCGATGCCGGTCGCCTTCGTCAGTGCCCCGGTTGCTTGAGTTTTCAGGGGACCCAAGTCGAAATTGGTCAAGCGTGCGATCGTCGTATTCATGAGCGCCTTCACCACAATCAGGCTCCCGAACATATAGGGGTCGGTGATGTCTTCATACCGCTCGTTGATGTTGACTTCGAACTCCTGAACGCTCGGCGGTGTGCCCCTGGAATAGTCTTTGTAAATGACCTTTTCGATCTTGAGTTCCAGGACGTCAATCCGCATCTCGGGCATCTTGGTCTTCTCTTTTTCTGCCACGGGCACCTTGTCCGCCGTCTTCTTCTTGGCTTTCACCATCTTGAGTGCGTCAAGGTTTAATTCGCCTTTCTCATTTTTGACGACGAGAAATTCTTTCAGGTGAAGTTTCATTTTCTCGAAATGGACTTTCTTCCGTAAAAAAGCTCCAAGGTCATAATCCACGTAGAGTTCAGGAATATCCGCCATCACTTTATCGTGGAATCCCCTGGGGTTGTATAACTTCATGTCTTTGATGGCAATGAGCGTTCTTAAAACCCCGACGTTCATGCTGCGGATATTGAGCGTGAGGCCGGTCATGAGTTTCACCCCGCCGGAGACAATCACTTTGGCCGCCACATCCTTTGCCACCGCCAAGGCCACACAGAGGACCAGAAGAATGGCGATGAGCTGGACAGGCCTGTTCTTTTTCAACTTCCCTTTCTTCATCACATCTCTCCTTGCCTTCGGCTCATGCCGTTGGCGATTTTGCGGTGTTTCCAGCAAACCGCTTCCCGAGAGTGAAGCGGATGATATCAAATAGCGCTTTTGAGGTTCAATGTCCTGACCAAATCCTCCCGAATGGAAGGCCAAAGTTTTTCGGCTTCAGGGGGAATAGCCGCGTAAAAATAACCGATCTTATTCTTCCCGAGAAACTCGCTCGCTTCCGGCCCTTTGGTTTCCTGGCCTTTTGCGATGTCGGTACTCTTCCGGGTCACCCAGAGCCTCACATACAGGATATCCTTCTTGAGTTCCGCAATCCGCACCAGAAGCACTAAAAAACCATCGGAGGCCTTTCTTCCGATGGGGGCATTCTTGCGATCCCAGCCCTTTGCCACCCGCCACCCGTCTTGCGGAACGACCTCCACCAGGGATGCCATGACCCGGTCTTCCTTCGCAGCGTTCCCGGGCTCAACTTCAAATGAGACAACGTTGGAGGCGGGAAAGGTGTCGTCGAAAAGAAATCCGTAATTCCCCTCCCGAAATTGAATCGTATATTTTCCGGGCTTCACGATCAAATAGTCACTGGCAATATCCCGTGTGTCCAGCAAAACAACGGTCTCCCCCGCGTCGATGGGCTGGCTGGACCCTGTGGTCTGAAAAGAAGAAATTTTATAATAGACTTCCTTCCCGTCCGGATCCGTGATGGCCAGCGAATGACCCGTCACCCCCTGATGATCAAACCATTTGAGGGAATCGCCGACATTTCTCATCACAAGACTGAACCGCATCGGCTTCCCGACGATAAACTTCTCCGTCGCGGGAATCAGCTGAGTCTTGTATCCATACCGGTTCTCACCCCAGCCATCCTCTTTCGCAAGTTGCGCTGCGCCTTCGGCTTTCCGGATCTCTTTCTCCACCTTCTCAATGTCCTCTTTCGGAAAGCATCGCTCCTGAGACTTTTCCCACACGATGGTATCGCGCTTGCCCAGGCACCATCCCGAATAAGGGTCTTTATACCGGTCTTCCTTGATTTTCCCTTCCAGAATCTCCCCCGATTTCAAATAAATTTTATCCGCCGCAGCCCGGCCCTGAACCAAAAAAAGCAAAACCAGCATCCCATAGAACGCGTTTCGCATCCTGCACCCCTTAGCAAGTTAGCCCACGGGGGAGAGCCCGTGGGCTAAAGGGCCTGACATCCTACACAGCATTTTTTGAATGAACCTTTTACCCGTGGCTTTCCCGGCCCGACATGTCCCGCTGAATGCATAATTCGCTAAATTCCCACAGTTCCCGCGATGCCAAAACCAAGATGCCGCCGCCGATGATCTGCCAGATAAAAGAAAGAATAGAACCCAGGTCTGCCACCTGGACGCGGAACACAACGCAGTACCCCAGCAGCACAAACCACGCAAATTCCGGCTTGAACACATTCTGCTTCACTTCCTTCCGCAGATCTTCAAGCCGGCTGATGGTTCCTAATAACTGCTGGGCATACTCCTCCCCGCGGTCGTACAAAACATCCACAACGCCCTGTTCCGTCAGGGCCAGCGCACGGGTCGTGTCTCCGTCGAACAGGTACTTGGCGGCCCAATAGCGAGCCCGGGTGTAA
>JBDRBD010000194.1:0-2349 GCA_043823025.1 Candidatus Omnitrophota bacterium
TGGAAAAACAATCAACCCATATTTGATATGGTAGTTTGCCCTGAAAAAAAATGGCGGTGTGTGAAACATTGAAAAAGGGAGAAATAATAACATGATACAAAAGAAATCTATCATCCCATACGAAGGGCTAACCGTGATGCAGCAGCGTTTCGTTGATTATTACGACGGTAATGGTACGCAAGCTGCTAAAAAAGCAGGATATAAGAACCCCCGGCAAATGGGCTCGGAAAACTTGTCAAAACCTGACATTAAGCATGCTCTAAAAACCAGAGAGGATCGTCGCCGGAATGGACATATCGCAGACAGAGAAGAACGACAAGCGTTCTGGACAAAGATCCTCCGTGGCAAGGAAACACAGCCCGCAGTCGTCGGGACCGATGGAGAAGGCAACTCTATTGTGACGGAAATCCCGCCGAAGATGACGGACAGGCTCAAGGCCTCTGAACTTCTTGGCAAAAGCGAGGCAGATTTTACCGACAAACTCGGCGTCGGCGGTGTCGGTGATGACGGCGAACTAACCGAGATCCCGATCGTTTTTGTCAATCCACCGAAAAGGGAGGATGAAGACGAAGCGCCGAAGCAAATTCTCTTTGAAGCCCGTCTTCCCCTTCCTTCCGGCCAGGTATAAAAACGTATACCAGACACCCATTGCAGAGCGTATGCGTGTCAGTCGGCTTATAAGGGAATCCAGGGCCTTCTTGAACGAGATTTGTGAAGCGCAGACGATATAGCGCTACGTGTGGACAGCGTGTTTAGGTGGCTGTATTTGGTAAACATAAGGAGGGATCTCCAATGTCAGAAAATTTAAAAGGTTTATTGCAGGTAGACGGTAGTTCGCGCGAGGGTGATGGGCCAGCTGGGCCGGCGGGAATTGAAGACAGGACTGAGATTGACTTGGGGAAAAAATGGGAATTTCTCGGCAGGTTGACGAATCCTGAAAAAGCCACGGATTTCATTCTGAGATCCCTTGCCCAAGAGATCGATACCCCGTCGAAACGAGCAAGGGCGCATAGCGGCATTTATGCTGATTTTCTTGGGGTTTTATCCGGCGGGATGGAAGAGCCGACTGCAGAGCAGAAAAAAGAGGCCGAGGCGTGGGTATCTGATTTGCTAAATATAAGCTCAGAAACATCCGGCACTTTTGAAGAACGTCTCAACAGACTGATATCCGCCATGGGGCCAGAGAAGAGGGAAACGGGCCTTCTGTCGCCTTCCCGCCAGTATCCAAATTCTGAAACAAGGGCGATGCTGTCTTGGATCGACCGGACATTAAAGACGCGGCTTTTGACGCCGCGGGAGGAGCGGGGCTTTGCGGAACTGAGGGGTAAATTACAAAAACGCCGGGTTGACTTCATCGACCAACTTATTTTGCACTCCATCCGGACGGAGATCATGAGGCGGAATCCAAATACGATTGCAGGTGAGCGGATCCGGCGGGGGATAGGAGGACCGAGGCGGTCTGACCCGGAAGTCGGAATCCGGGAATTCGTGCCGAATCCGACCTTCCGGTATGGGCGCCCGATGGTTAGCCCCGGTAGATTGATGCGGCGGAATGTCGGGGTGAAGCCCGATAGCGAAATCCTATAACAAGCTGAGTGGCGGCGCTGTTAAGCCGTCCAGCTCAGGCGATTGGTTTATTTTGCAAAGGAGAGAATTCTATGAATATTTTGTTCGAGTACGCTACCCGTTTGACGTATAGCCTTCCTGTCTTCGGTAGAAGATTCGATGGAATCATTCGCAAGCTTGCGATAATTTTCCCATGCATCTTGGTAGGCTACTCTGTTTTTGCAGGAAACATGCGGGCGGAAGATCTCAACGGCAGAAGCATGGCTCAGCAGATTGTCTTTGACGAAAGAGTGAATATCCGGCCGGTCGTGGTCCCCGTGATGCTGCGCGAGGGAAATCTGACCAAGAGCGGGGGCGAAGGCGGCAATGAGATCAGAGCAAGCGATTCTTCTCGAAACCCTGTCGCTTGTAAATCTGGCAGAGAGGTATCCGATCAGTCCGCCGATAGCGGTGGATACACCGGCGGTTACAAGGGAAACGATCCAATTGCTCGTGCATTCTACGGGCATCCTATCCTCCTTCACATTGTGGCGAGCGCTGTTGGTTGTCTGCTTGGGGTTGCATTTATCTGGTGGATATTACCACTGGTTTTTGAAGGTCGTGACTCTGTGCCATGGCCGTTTAATCCGAAAACATAACAGGAGGATCTAATGTCAAAATATAGATTGCCAATTAAGTGTGAGTTTCAGCTAAAATATAACAAAAAAGACAAGATGTGGGAAGTATGGTTACTCAATATTGACGCTAAGCACGTTGCTGTTGTAGCTGCTTGGCATACAATAG
>JBDRBD010000195.1:0-2718 GCA_043823025.1 Candidatus Omnitrophota bacterium
CCGACAGAGTCGTCCGGGGAATGGCCAAAAAAGAAACGGAGGCGATCAAACAGTGGCGCAAGGATTTCATACGGCCGTTTAAAACCGGAGAGATCAAAACCTTGCTCCGGATGTCAGATGCCGTGGACAAGCTTTGGCAGCGCCACGCAGCCGATTGCGCCCGCATCCGTTTTCAAACTCGATCCGCCTACAATTTTTTCGGCTATGACGATGGAAATATCTATAAACATACTCTGACAACAAAGCAGAAGGATGATCTCTACAACCGGGAACTTTTGTCGGAAAACGTCCCCAACTCCAGTCCCTTCCGGCGGCTGAAGCTCGTCATGGACTACTGGTGCGCCCTGTGGTTCTGGCCCATCCAGGAGGCGGACAAGCTTCCCTCGCGGGATGAATTCCTTATGGATCTGACTTTGATCCTGGAAGGAACGGTTTATGAAACCCGACCTGTTGCGGGTGAGCAGCTGCCACTGATTCCGGACAACCGCCCCAAACAGCAGGACTTGGATTTTACCAATGAATTTGGGCATGTGAATGTGGACGCCCTCTGCAACAAGAAAGTCGGTATCGAACGCCTTGCCCTTGTCCGTGACCTTGCGGAAAAGCACTATTTTCACCATTGGGACCTCGTCTTTGCCGACATCTTTGCCGACCGGGGCGGTTTCGACCTCAATATAGGCAATCCGCCCTGGATCAAGATCGAATGGAACGAAGGGGGGCTCCTGGGTGATTACGATCCGTTGCTTGTGATCCGGAATATATCGGCGGCACAACTGGCCACCATGCGGGAGGAATCCATTGAAAAACGAGGCATCCGTGATGAATACCTCAGTGAATACGTGGCTTTTGAAGGAACGCAGAATTTCCTGAACTCCCTTCAGAATTATCCCATCCTGAAGGGTACACAGTCGAACCTCTACAAGTGCTTTCTTCCGCAGTCCTGGCATATTGGGACGGAGCGTGGCGTGTCGGGTTTCCTGCACCCTGAAGGGGTCTATGACGACCCGAAGGGCGGCAGGTTCCGGGAGGCAATCTATCCGCGTCTTCGGTATCATTTCCAGTTTCAAAATGAATTAAATCTTTTTGGCGATGTTGACCACCATGTAAAATTCAGCATCAATATCGGAACCGCCCAGGCTGAAAACCAGGTCACGTTTTCTCACCTTGCCAACCTATTTTCCGTGTCTACTGTGGACGCCTGTTTCCTGCACGGCGGCGGCCCAGCCGTCGGTGGCATCAAGGATGACCAGAATAACTGGAACATCGCTGGTCATAAAGATCGAATCGCTGCCGTTGACGAGGAGACACTGACACTGTTTGCCCGGCTTTACGACGATGCAAGAACTCCGGCCCTCCAGGCCCGTCTTCCTGTTGTCCATTCCAGGCAGGTCGTGGAGGTCCTGCGGAAGTTCGCCGCCCAGCCGAAGCGTTTGGGGGATCTGGCGGGGGAGTATTTCTCGACCGTTATGTGGGATGAAGCCAATGCCCAGAAGGCTGGCACAATCAAACGGTCAACGAAATTCGCAGGCGCGCTTGAAAAGTGGATTCTCTCAGGCCCCCATTTCTATGTGGCGAATCCACTGAATAAGACGCCAAGGGCTATTTGCCGACTCAACTCCGACTACGATCCTCTTGATTTGACTGCGATCCCCGACGATTACCTCCCCCGGACGAATTATCTCCCGGCGTATGAAGCGGAAACTTATAGCAAAAGAACACCAAATGTGAATTGGGACTCGAATCTGCTTGTCACAGATTTTTTCAATCTAATACACAGAAGGATGCTAAGTCAGGCAGGAGAAAGAACGCTTATAAGCGCTATCATCCCCAAGTCATGTGGTCATATCCATACGGTCATATCTACCTGTTTTAAAAGAAATTCCGTCATGTTAAATGCTCAGGCGATGATGATGTCCATCCCCTTTGACTTTTATGTGAAATCTATGGGGAAATCCGATTTTACAGCGGGTTACATGGCATATGTCCCGTTATCAAAAAACGACATCATCAAGAAAATATCTCAATCAAGGGTATTGATACTCAACTGCCTCACCACCCACTACGCCGAACTCTGGGAGGAAAGCTGGGACGAGGCCTTCCGGCAGGAGCACTGGACGAAGGTCGATCCCCGCCTGGATAACGGCAGATTCGCCGATCTGACCCCCATATGGCAGCGTAATTGCGCCCTCCGGACGGATTACGAGCGGCGCGCCAGGCCCTCGTGGAGATTGACGTCCTGGCGGCCATGGCTCTTGGCCTCACTCTGGATGAGCTCTGCACGATTTACCGGATCCAGTTCCCCGTCCTGCGTCAGAATGAGAACGACACTTGGTATGACCGGAATGGTCGCATCGTTTTCACCTGCAGCAAGGGCCTCCCCGGCGTGGGCTTCTCCCGCCCGGAATGGAACGAGATCAAAGACATGACATCAGGGACCGTCTCCCGCACCATCACGGACGATACCCTGCCCGGCGGACCCCGCGCGCGCACCATTACCTACACCGCCCCTTTCGACCGCTGTGACCGCGAAGCCGACTATGCGACCGCCTGGGCGGAATTCGAAAAGCAGGGCATTGGAGCTGACTGATAAGGATGAATCGTTTTTTGTTTCCCATTTAAGGAACTCTTAAGTAAGTTCCCATTTCAGGAACTTTTTCTTGACAGAGGGTGCGAATCAGGATATCTTATGCACATCATCTCCCGGAAGAAATTGAAATC
>JBDRBD010000196.1:0-2832 GCA_043823025.1 Candidatus Omnitrophota bacterium
GCATTCTCTCATTCTCGCATAACGCATTCTCTGCTTTTCAGTGTTTAAAATGGCGGGTCCCCGTAAAAACCATCGCAATCCCATACCGGTTGCAGGCTGCGATGACTTCGCCGTCGCGGATGGATCCACCGGGCTGGATCACGGACCGGATTCCTGCGCGCGCAGCAAGCGCGACATTGTCCGGGAACGGGAAAAACCCGTCGCTCGCCAAAACAGCGCCCTTTGCTTTTTCCCCGGCTTTTTCAAGTGCCACCCGGACCGAGCCGACGCGTGAAGGCTGTCCTCCCCCGATCCCGACGGTGGATCTGTCTTTGACAATGACGATTGCGTTGGAACGGACGTGCTTTGCGACCCGGAACGCAAACAATAGGCTGTCCTTCTCTTCCTGGAAAGGCTTCCGTCCGGTGACAACGCGCAGACGATACTGACGCGGCAAAACGCGATCCTCCGTTTGAAACAAAAACACACCTCCGCCAATCTGCCGGAGTTCCTTTTGAAGGCCCCCTTTCCTCGGGTACAATGCGTCAAACGGGACGAGCCGCAAATTTTTACGCTGTTTCAGAAGACGCAGGGCATCGGGCTCAATTTTTGGAAAACCGATTACTTCCAAAAAGGAACTTTCAAGAATCCGTTTTGCCAGCGCTTTGTTCAAGGTTTTGTTGATGCCGACGACGCCGCCGAAGGCCGATTCAGGATCGCAGGCCCAGGCTTTCTGAAATGCCTCCTCGGCGGTCCTCCCGAGGCTCACCCCGCAGGGCCCGACATGCTTCACAATGGCGACACAGGGCTCTTCAAACTCAGTCACAATCCGGTGAGAAGCGTCCAGGTCCACTAGATTATTGAAGGAAAGCGTTTTTCCGTGAAGAGAAAGTTGTTTAAAGGTAAGCTCCAATTCCGGCCCGCCGTACAGCGCGGCTTCCTGGTGGGGATTTTCGCCGTACCGCAATTCCCCGGCCTTTTGCAGCACCAGTTCAAACGTCTCCGGAAAGATTTCTTCCCCGGGTCCTTGCCGTCGGAAAAAGTCCCGGATCGCCCGGTCATATTGGCAGGTCTTTCGAAATGCTTCATAGGCAAGGCGGCGGTTCGTTTCCTCTCGAATGCCGGAGGAGCGTTTCAACGCTTTCAAAACCGTCGGATAGAACTCGCGGCCCGGAACCGCGGTAACATATTTCGAATTCTTGGCAGCGGCACGGAGGAGCGCAACTCCGCCGATATCAATCAACTCGATTGCCTCCGAAAAACGGATTCCCTTTTCCCTCACTCCGGCTTCAAAGGGATACAAATCCACTGCCACAAGGTCAATCGGTTCGATCCGGTACTCCTTGAGCGACTTCTGATGGGAACGCTTTCCGCGGTCCGCAAGGATGGCGGCATGGATTTTCGGGTGGAGCGTCTTCACCCGGCCGTCGAGAAGTTCAGGATAGCCGGTCACTTCGGAAACGTCCTGGACCGGAATTCTGTGCCGCTTGAGAAGCGCGGCGGTTTTTCCGGTCGAAAGGATTTTGGCGCCGTGCCGGAGGAGCCCGCGGGCAAATGGAACGATTCCCTCTTTGTTGTAAACACTCAATAGGGCCCTGCGAATCTTAGGCATGCGCATCTCCTTTCCGAGATAAGAGGGATTTCATCAGTGTCTTTGTCGTTTTCCCAACGGTTCCATTTCCGATAATCCTGCCGTCGACGGAGACAACCGGCATGACCCGCATGGAGGTATTGGTCAAAAAGACCTCATCCGAGCCGTAGAGATTCGTCCGGGTAAAAGGCTCTTCGCGGACAGGGATTTTGAGCTTTTGCGCCTCCGTCAGGACCTGGCCGCGGGTAACCCCTTTCAAAACGCCCAAGAAAAGAGGGCTCGTGAAAAGAACCCCTTCTTTCATCATGAAGAGATTGGAAACTCTTCCTTCGGTCACCCGTCCCTCGTCGTCGAGATAAATTTCCTCAAAGGCCTCATCGGGGAGAGGACGGTCCACGGTAGCCAAGAGTCCATTGACATAATCGCTCACTTTTGCCTGGGCATCCAGGGCCCGGACCAGATTGCGTCTCGTACTGCTGGTTCGGATTGAAACGCCTTTCTGGTAATAAGAAGAAGGATACCGCTTCGCCTCTTTGACGATAAGGAAAAGCTGCACTTTCCCTTCGGCCATCAAGTCCCCCTCCCGCAAAAATGCGATCCGCACATAGGCGTCCGGATAGGGCTTCGAGCGGACTTCGCACTTCAAAAGCTTTTTCAGTTCGTTCCGGGAGTAACCGAGCGAGAGCCTGAGGGCGTGCGCTGATTCAAAGAGGCGCTCGAGATGCTCCTCGAGTGCCACGATGACCCGATTCTCCGATCGCAGCGTTTCAAAAATCCCATCTTGTAAAAGTGATGCCGGCGAAAAACCCTCAGGCATGGAGAAAACTCCCCTCTCCCTTCAAGGCCTGCCCTCCGAAGCCCGCCATCTTCTCTTCTTTGGGACGGATGGGGCGCAGGAGGGCCTCAACCAAAGCCTGCGCTTTATGAAGACTCTCTTCGTATTCCTTGAGCGGATCCGAGTCCGCGACAATCCCGGAGCCCACTTGGATATAGGCCGTCCCTTCCTTCAGGACGAACGTCCGGATCACCAAGTTCAAATCCATCTCCCCGTTGTATCCGAGGTAGCCGATGGAGCCGGTGTAGAGTCCGCGGGCCACCGGCTCCAGCTCATCGATAATCTCCATACATCGGACCTTAGGCACCCCGGTAATGGTGCCGCCGGGGAAAAGCGAGCGGAGAATTTCCAGAAAGCCGTTTCCTTTCCGCAGTCTTCCCTTGACGTTTGAAACGATGTGGATGACGTGCGAATAATCTTCAAGGGT
>JBDRBD010000197.1:0-6151 GCA_043823025.1 Candidatus Omnitrophota bacterium
TCAACAAATTGCATGCCGGGGTTGTTTATCTGGAAAGCAGGAATCAGAGAAAGGGAAAGGGCAAAAGTGGCCAAAGAAATAGAGAAGGCAAAGAGTTTGATGAGACGGGCTTGCTCCTTTCTAAAAAAGAGCATGATGCAAAGTGAACCGACGAGGGGGAGGTAGCATAAAACCGAAAGAATCGGAAACCTAAACGTATTCTCAATCATTCATGATGTCTCCTTCGTCTCCCAATGCGGGTCCTGTCTCGGCGCGTTTCCCGCCGTCCTCATCCTTTTAAACTTTGCCTCGGGGTCCTGTCGCGACTTTTTCCCAAATTCGGCATCGGCTTTCGCCTGCTGGCGAATTTGGGAGCCCTAAGTCGCGCCACCCCTCGGCAACAACCACTTGAAGAGTTACCTCATTAGCGTACATGAACAACCGTCTCTAGAAAATAAGAATGAATCCCACTAGAACCACGATCCCGCCCGCCATGGTCAAGGCGTAGTTTTGAACGCCCCCTGTCTGGATTCTGCGAAGGCGCCCGGAGCCCCGTTGGGTCCATCGCGCAAGGCCGTTTGCGGCTCCATCCACGATCTTCTGGTCAAAAAAGTCTTTTGCCCTTGAGAGGACGAGCGCCATGTGAGCGATTCCGTTCACAGCCCCGTCGATCACAAGCCGGTCGCAGTTCGAAGAGGCGGCTGTGAGCCATCGGGAGAACGCCAGAACCGTTTTATCATATAACTCGTCCACCCAATATTTGTGGAGGAGGAGGCGGTAGAGAGCTGTCATCCTCGCGACCATTTTGGCCGGGAGGTCCTTTCTTTTTTGATACAAAAGCCATGCGAAAAACCAGCCGAGTCCTGCCACGGCGACGGAACTTCCCATCAGCATGACATTCAAAGACGAAAAGGGAGGTGCTTCATGGCCTGCTCCGAAGGTGGGACCGAGGAAGCGATGAAGCGCTCCCTGTTCGGGAGGGAAGCCCAGGAGGCCTCCTGAGGCGGCGAGGATGGCCAAGACAATCAGCGCAGACGTCATTGCGGCAGGAGATTCATGCAGGCGCTGCTTTGCTTCCTCTGGCAGGCGCGTCATTCCGTAAAAAACCAGGAAAAGGAGCCGGAAGATGTAAAAGGCAGTAAGGAATGAAGCCAAAGAGGCGACGGTAAAGAACACAGGATGCCCGCGCCACAGCAGTTGCGCAAGGATTTCGTCTTTGCTCCAGAATCCTGCAAAAGGCGGAATGCCTGCAATTGCCAGTGCCCCCACAAGAAATGCCGCGTGCGTGACGGGGAGACGTTTCATGAGGCCGCCGAGTTTCTGGATATTTTGTTCGCCGCTTGCAGCATGGGCGATACTGCCGGCGCAAAGGAATAGCAGCGCTTTGAAAAAGGCGTGGGTAACCAGGTGAAACATCCCCGAGGTAAACGCCCCGACGCCGAGGGCCAGGAACATGAGGCCGAGCTGGCTGATGGTGGAGTACGCCAGGACTTTTTTCATGTCATTCTGAACGATCGCGATGCTCGCCGCAAACAGGGCGGTTGCAGCGCCGGTCAGCGCCACAAGTCCCATCGTCACGGGAGCGAGGGTATAGAGGAGGTGACTGCGGCAGACCATATAGATTCCGGCTGTAACCATGGTTGCGGCATGAATCAAGGCGCTGACGGGTGTGGGTCCTTCCATGGCATCCGGAAGCCATACGTAGAGCGGGATCTGCGCCGATTTTCCAATAGCTCCGGCGAATAAAAGGAGCGCGGCGGCAGTGACAAGACCTTTGTCCAAAGTCGGAGCGGCACCGAACACGTCCGAAAAAGAAACGCTTCCAACGGCGAAAAAGAGAAGCAAGATCCCCAATATGAATCCAGCATCTCCGATCCGGTTTGCGATGAAAGCTTTGTTGGCGGCATCCGTTGCGCTCTTTTTGTGGAACCAGAAACCGATGAGAAGGTAGGAGCAGAGCCCGACTCCTTCCCATCCCATGAACATGAAGAGATAATTATCGGCAAGAACGAGGATGAGCATGAAAAAGACGAAGAGATTGAGGTAGGAGAAGAAACGCGCATAACCGCCGTCCCCCCGCATATAGCCAACGGAGTAAATATGAACCAGAAGCCCTATACCGGTAACGACAAGAAGCATGGTACAGGAAAGGCTGTCCAGAAAGAGGCCGAATGGCGCCTCAAAGTCTGCGGAGACGACCCAGGAATAAAGGAAAATTTCCTGGCTGCGGCCGTTTTTGAGAACCGACGCAAAGAGGACAAGGGACAGAAGGAACGAAAGAAAGACGGCCGGGACCGCAACCCAGTGGGCTTTTTCCTTGAGATATCGCCGGCCCCAAAGACCGTTGATCAAAGCCCCGCAGGCAGGGAAAAGGAGTACTAACCAGGCATAGCGCGCTGTCAGTGCTACCATTTGAGAAGATTCATTTCGTCGCTTTGCACGGTCGGCTTCAGCCGGAAGAGCGCAACGAGAATGGCAAGGCCTACCGCCGCCTCACAGGCCGCCACGGTGATTACAAAAATGGCGAAGATCTGACCCGCCAGGTCCATTCGGAATTGGGAAAAGGTCACAAACGTCACGTTGACGCCGTTCAGCATCAGTTCGATGGACATCAACACGACGAGGACGTTTCTCCGGATAAGCACGCCGAGGAGACCCAAGCCAAAAAGGGCAGCGCCGAAGAAAAGAAAAAGCGTTGCTTCCGTCACGACGCTTCCTCCTTTTTGGCGATGGCCACGGCGGCCACAAGAGCCACCAGCAAAAGGACGGAGACCAGTTCAAAGGGGAAGGCGTATTTTGTAAAAAGGAGCTTCCCGAGAGCCTTGAACGTGTGAGCTTGTCCCTCAAGAAAAGCAGAGGGCAGACGCCATGAAATCAGGGAGTTGCGGCCGGACAAAAGAGACACCAGTTCCGCAATGAGGCAGAGGCCGATCACGATAGCCATGGGGCTTTGACGATGGAAGAGGCGTTCCTTCTGCCGCGGGTCGCGCGCGGTAAGAAGTAATACAAAAATAATCAACACCATGATCGCGCCCGCATAAACAATGACCTGGATCATCGCCAAAAAATCGGCCCGCAGGAGGAGAAAGCTTGTCGCGACGGAAAGAAGGGTCAGAACCAGAAAAAGCGCACTATGGATGGGATTTTTGTGAAAGACGGTCAGGAGCGCCGAAAGTGTTCCAAGTCCGACGACAAAAAGAACCGGCCAACTGTTCATCTTTTCTGCTTAATCCGTTTCAGACGGAAAAGATCCTCCCGTTCGCGCTCCTCAAGGGTCTGCTGAATGTATCGCTTTTCTTCGCTGAGCCTGGGGATGAGGCGCTGCTCAAGCGCATTCACGCGCCGGGAGCTTTTCTTGATTTCTTCTCCGAGTTTCTTGAGTTTTGTTTCTACCGGCGCCACCTTCAGAAGATGCCAGAGGAGCTCCCCAAAGGAAGCCATCGTTTGGTCGATGCGGACGCTGGTTCCTGCCGCCGCGTATTCGCGGGAGAGATATTCCGGTTCGAGGGTTTTATCCTGTAGTTCCGCTACGCGGATACCCCATACATTTTTCAGCGTGATGTCTAGTTCCGCCTTCTGCCAGCGGGCCATGGCCGCAGAGGCCAGGCGCTGCCTTCCGTCAAAGACAAGAGCAAGAAAGAGCTGCCATTCGGCCTTTGAAATTTTTTGGTTCAGTTCCTTCCGCAGGGCGATGAGGGGTTTAATCAGATTGAAAAATTCCTGGAGGAGCGCGTCGCGCTTGTTTCTGAGGAGTTCAGCACCCTGCGTTGCGAGTTTGATCTGCGCCTTGCGGGTGATTAAGTTCATTCGGGTCGGACTGACTTGTTCCATATTTCCTCGCTTCGCTCGAATCGCAAATTTAAAATTTTAAATTTGATATTTGAAATTTAGTAATAGGGGCTTTTGGTTCCCTCGCTCAGCTCCCGGTGAAAATATTTGCTCAAAACTTTTTTGTTGATCCGCCGGAGTTCCGGCTCCGGAATCATCTGCAGCAGTTCCCACCCAAGGTTCAGCGTTTCTTCGATAGAACGCTCGGTATTTCCCTGATTGAGCATGCAGGCTTCAAAAGCATCGGCGAATTTTAGATATTTTCGGTCAAGGTCTGTCAGCGCATCCTCTCCGACAATGGCAACCAGCTTCCGGACATCCCGCCCTTCCGCATAACAGGCGTAGAGCTGATTGGAGAGTTCCCGGTGATCTTCCCGCGTTCTGCCTTCGCCAATCCCGTTGTTCATGAGGCGCGAGAGACTCGGAAGCACATCGATCGGGGGGTAGATTCCGGAGCGGTGAAGCGCGCGCGAAAGGACAATTTGCCCCTCGGTGATGTAGCCGGTCAGGTCCGCGATCGGATGGGTGATGTCATCATCCGGCATCGTCAGAATCGGGATCTGCGTGATGGATCCCTTTTTGTCTTTTATCCGGCCGGCGCGCTCATAGAGGGCCGCGAGGTCCGTGTACATATAACCAGGATATCCGCGGCGTCCCGGGATTTCTTCGCGAGCGCTGCCGACTTCGCGGAGGGCTTCGCAATAATTGGTCATGTCCGTCAGCACCACGAGGACCTGGTAGTCGTGGACGAAGGCAAGGTGCTCGGCGACGGTGAGGGCGCTTCTGGGCGTGAGGAGCCGCTCGATCGTTGGATCATTGGCAAGATTCAGAAAAGCAACCACGTTTCCTTTGGCGCCTGTTTCTTCAAAATTTTGGAGGAAAAACGCCGATTCCCGCTGGGTGATTCCCATGGCAGCGAAGACGATGACAAACCGTTCTTCTTCTCCCAGGACTTTCGCCTGGGCCAGAACTTGAGCCGCAATCTCATTGGCAGGAAGGCCGGAGCCGGAGAAGATGGGAAGTTTTTGCCCGCGGACCAGGGTATTAAATCCGTCGAGGGAGGAAATGCCGGTCTGAATAAAGTCCCGCGGCTTGTCGCGGCGGACCGGATTGATGGCCTGGCCGATGATGGGAAGCCGCACCTCGGGGATTATTTCCGGCTGTCCGTCAATCGGTTTTCCGGCGCCGTTGAAGGTCCGGCCGATCATGTCTTTGGAGACGCTGATACGGGCTACTTCCTCCCGGAGGCGGATGGCGGTGGAGGCGATATCCAGACCCGTTGTCCTCTCAAGGACCTGGATGACGGCGTGCTCCTTGGAGACTTCCAGGACCTGCCCGGAACGGATTTCTCCATCGGGGAGGAGGATATCCAAGATGGAGCCGTAGGCGAAGCGTTCTCCCCGCTCAATGAAAAGCAGGGGGCCTGAAATATATTTAACCGTTTTTTCTTCCCGCGTGACGAGGCTCATCGCTCACCTTCCTGTGCGAGAGGAAGTTTCGTTTGTCCCTTTTCGATTCCCAAAGCGCCGATTTGACGCTCCAAACTTTCTTGGATCGTTTGCACCTTCTTCTCCAGCGCATCCAGCGGGACATCTTTGAGCCGATCGATTTCCTCTTTGACCGGCAATTCTGTAATGGTTTGAAGGCGGATGCCCTGTTGAATGGCCTCGTGCGTCCGATGGTAGAATTGCAGTATCGTTGCAAGCATGAGGTGCTGTTTTTTCAATGGGCATGTTCCGTCGACAGGACTGAAGGCGTTCTGCTGCAGAAAACCCTCGCGGATCATCCGGCCGAATTCCAAAATGAGGCGTTGCTCATCCTGAAGCGCATCCGGCCCGACCAGCTGGACGATTTCCTGAAGCTGTGTCTCTTTCTGGATGAGCTCGAATAACTGATCCCGGTTCCGGGACCAATCCGGCGAGACATTTTCCTCAAAATATTTTTTAAGGAGCCCGTAATAAAGCGTGTAACTCCGGTTCCAGTTGACCGAGGGGAAGTGGCGGCGGTAGGCGAGGTTTGAATCCAGGGCCCAAAGGGCTCCGACGATCCTGAGGGTGCTTTGGGTGACGGGCTCGGAGAAATCGCCGCCCGGAGGGGAGATTGCCCCTACGACGGTGACGGAGCCAATGCGTTTTTCCTTCCCCTGGGCGACGACGCGCCCGGAGCGTTCATAGAATTGGGCAAGTCTCGTCCCCAGGTATGTCGGGAAGCCTTCCTCGCCGGGCATTTCTTCCAGGCGCGATGAAATTTCACGGAGGGCCTCCGCCCACCGGGAAGTCGAATCAGCCATGAGCGCCACATGATACCCCATATCCCGGTAATATTCGGCAAGCGTCATGCCGGT
>JBDRBD010000198.1:0-8092 GCA_043823025.1 Candidatus Omnitrophota bacterium
GGTCAAATCAATGGTCGCAGTTCCCTCTTTGGTCTCATACGTCAACGTCGTCTTTCCCAAAAGCTCCCCGGCCAGCGACACAAACATCTCCTCCAGAAAGCGCATCATGTCCTCGTAATTCCAATACGCGGCATAGGCCTCCAGCATCGTGAACTCGGGGTTGTGCCGCGTCGAAATCCCTTCGTTCCGGAAACTCTTGGCGATTTCATACACCCTGTCGAATCCGCCGACTAAAAGCTTTTTCAGATAAAGCTCCGGCGCCAGCCGCAGGTACAACTCCATGTCCAGTGCATGGTGATGCGTCTTGAACGGTTCTCCGGCCGCCCCGCCGGGAACCGGATGCAAGATCGGCGTTTCCACTTCCAAAAAGCCGTGCTGGTCCAGAAAGTTTCTCGTCTTCTGAATGAGCCGGCTTCGAAGAAGAAAAATGGAGCGCACCTCTTCGCTCATGATGAGATCTACATAACGCTGGCGGTACCGCGTTTCCACGTCCTTCAGCCCGTGCCATTTTTCCGGAAGCGGTCTCAAATTTTTTGAAAGGAATTCGTAGTGCTCGACCCGAAGGGACGGCTCGCCGGTCTTTGTCTTGAAAAGCGCGCCTTCTGCTCCGAGAAAATCCCCGATGTCAATCTTTGCAAAAAATTCAAAAGGGTCTTTTCCGACCACATCCTCTTTGAAATAAAGCTGCAGCTTCCCTTCCTGGTCCCGGAGATCGCAGAACGCCGATTTTCCGTGAGTGCGAACCGCGGTCATCCGCCCGGCGGCTTTCACGCGCTTGCCTTCTTCAAAATGTCCGACGATCTCCTTGAGAGAGCCGCTTCTTTCAAAACGTCTCCCATACGGAAGGACCGGCTCCTCATAGAGCCGAAGCCCGCGAAAGGCGTCGAGTTTCTTCATCCTTTCCTGATAAAGTTCGTTAGTTTCTTCCATAAGGCACGCCGAATCAACCAATTATAGCGCAAGTGGATATCTCTGTCAACTGGAATTGGATGGGGGTTTGAATATCGTTACCCCCGACAGGAATTAGGGATAGGAAAAAGGGAATTCAAACAAGCGTTTTTACCGTGACGGAATGGGTCATTTCTTCTTGAGGGCATTGAGGAAAAGAAAAACCGAAAAACTCAAAAGCGTGATGCCGTGACAAACCCAAGCAAACAGATCACCGAATCGGAGGTAGAAGGTCGTCGTCTTCGAAAGCGGAACCTCCCAGGTGCGGAAGCCGGTCACAAAGAGCTTTTCCCCGCCGAGTTCAAGGTCCTGAAGGATCCGGCCGGCCGGGTCGATGAGGCAGGTATAGCCGGTATTGGTGACGCGGAGAACGCTTCTCCGGTTTTCAATCGCCCGGAAAACCGAGGCCTGGGCATGCTGGAAGGGGGATGCGCTTTTCCCGAACCAGGCGTCATTCGTGATGTTGACGAGAAAATCGGCTTTCGAGGCAAAGCGGCGTACAAGGTCCGGAAAGATATCCTCAAAGCAGACCAGGACAGAAAATGTCCCTTTGGGGTGCTTGAAAATAGTCGCTTCTTTCCCGGGATAAAAATCGCCTGTCACAATCCAGTC
This sequence comes from Candidatus Omnitrophota bacterium, assembly GCA_043823025.1. GTDB lineage: Bacteria > Omnitrophota > Gorgyraeia > JACQQV01 > JACQQV01 > JBDRBD01. The sequence continues at coordinate 1,561 of JBDRBD010000198.1, forward strand.
GCGCAGCATGGGAAACTGTTCCTCAAGCGGAATAAATTCCCCGTAAGGAACCAGATGGAGTTTGTCGTAGCGTTGAAGAATTTCGCCGCGGTAAAGCAAAAGGGCGCTATTGTAAGTCAGCTCCTTTTCGCTCCACGGGCTCCCCGCAAGAAGATATGTTTTGGTTTTCCGGTTCAGCGCCGCAAGACGTTCTAAAAGCGCATCATCATCCGGGAGAAAACCGGGAACCGCAGTTTCCGGCCAGAAGACCGCATCTGTTTTCTCCTGCGCGGCCACCTCCGTGAGACGCTCGTATTTGGTCATGATGAGGTCCTGAACGGAAATATCCCATTTAAGGTCTTGGGGAATATTTCCCTGAATCACAGTGGCCCGGAAGGTATCCGGAAACGTGCGGGACAGCACGGTCTTGCCGTAACCCCATGAAAAAAACAGAAAAAGGTTCAGGAAAAGAACAGAAAAAATGCGGACAGTCCTTCTTCCCCGCTTGCGGAGAAGTTCATAGAGCGTTGCGTTTGTAGCCATCACAAGAAAAGAAACGCCGTAGACGCCGGTCGTATCCGCAAATTGGATGAGGCCGAGCGCGCGCCACTGGGAATACCCGAGAAGGGCCCAACCGAAACCCGTCAAAAGGTGAGTTCGTAAAAATTCAAGGACGACCCAAAAAAACGGCGCCACGAAGATGCACCACCTTTTGTCGATAAGCTTCAGTCCGACTCCGAAAAGAGTGAAGTAAAGAGAAAGATAGAAAATCAGAAAGAGCGTCCCGGGCCAGGTGACATGGTGAAGCCAGTGAATCAGCCCGAGGAAAAAACAATATCCGGTCAGCGTTGAAAGCCAGGCCGTCTTTTTCAGAGAAATATTTTCAAGCGCAAAAAAGAAGGGGACAAATGCCAGATAGGCGAGGAATCCCAGGTCAAACGGCGGGAAGGAAAAAATAAGGAGTGCCGCTGTGAGCAAAAACTGAAAGAGTCTTTTCAATCACGCACCATGACACTTTTTATATTTTTTTCCGCTGCCGCAGGGACAGGGATCGTTTCTTCCGACTTTCGGGGCTTCTCTGCGATACGGCTCGGGGCTCTCCGGCGAAGCAGCTTGGGCCTGGGCGAAGGGGCTTTCGAGCGGAAAAGATTCAGCCCTTTGAGGCGCTTTTTTCTCAAAACGCGCCGCTTCCGGATGGACAAATTCCTGGGGAAGTGATTCAAAAACGCTGATCAGCCGCTCCGCCCCTGCCATGCGGAACCTCAAGATATACTCGAGCGCATCTTCCTTGATCCGGCGGATCATTTCTTGGAAAAAGGCGAAGGCCTCGTGTTGGTATTCGATGAGGGGGTCCCGCTGGCCGTAGGCGCGAAGCCCGATGCCTTCCCGCAATCCGTCCATCATGTAAAGATGGTCCTTCCATTTGGAATCGACGACGTGGAGAAGGATCATCCGTTCATGATAGCGCATCCGCTCCTCGCCCAATTCTTTTTCCTTGGCCTCATAAACGGCCTTGAACATGGCGATGAGTCCTTCTCTTACTTCGTCCCGATTTTTCTCCTCCAGTTCCTTGACGGAAAACACAAAACCCCAGTGGCTCCGCACCCATTCGCAGAGCCCCGCGAGATCCCATTCTTCCGGCCGCTGGGCCACGTTCAAAAAATGCTCCGACTCCTCTGAAACCACATCCTCCGCCATCTCAAAAATGTGGTCTTTCAGCTTTTCTCCTTCAATGAGGGAGCGGCGCTCATCATAAATCACCTCGCGCTGCCGGTTCATGACATTGTCAAAATTCAAAAGCTGTTTTCGGATATCGAAATGATATCCCTCCACCCGTTTCTGGGCAATCTCAATGGACCGGGAGATCATCCGGTGTTCAATGGGGACATTTTCTTCCCACTTGAAAAAGTTCATGAGCCGTGCGATGCGGTCCGAGGCGAAGATCCGCATGAGGTCGTCTTCGAGAGAAAGATAAAATCGCGAGGAACCGGGGTCCCCCTGACGTCCGGAACGGCCGCGGAGCTGGTTATCAATCCGGCGGGCCTCATGGCGCTCGGTTCCAAGGATGTGAAGTCCGCCCAATGCCACAACGGCCTCGTGTTCAGCATCCACTTCTTTCTTTTGATGGGATAAAATGGCACCTCTTTCCTCCGGCGCCAGCTCCCGCTCCTCATCCTTCCCCTTCCGTCGGATGAGGTCCTGTGCGAGGAATTGCACATTGCCTCCCAGAAGGATATCGGTCCCGCGTCCGGCCATGTTGGTGGCAATCGTCACAGCCTCTTTCCGCCCCGCCTGTGCTACAATTCGCGCCTCCATCTCGTGATACTTGGCATTGAGCACCTGATGTAGGATCCCGCGCTTCTTGAGCATGGCGCTTAAGACTTCGGACTTGTCGATCGAGATGGTTCCGACCAAAACGGGCCGCCCCTTTCGATAAAGATCCGCAATCTCACCAACGACCGCATTGAATTTTTCCTTTTCCGTCCGGTAAATCACGTCCGGATGGTTGGTTCGGATGAGCGGGCGGTTGGTCGGGATCACGACGACATCCAATTTATAGATGTGGTCGAATTCGACCGCTTCGGTGGCGGCGGTTCCGGTCATCCCGGCCAGTTTCTCGAACATCCGAAAGTAATTCTGGAAGGTGATGGTGGCCAGGGTCTGGTTTTCCCGCTCAATCTTCGCGCCCTCTTTGGCTTCGATGGCCTGATGCAGTCCGTCCGACCAGCGCCGCCCCGGCATCAGCCGTCCTGTGAACTCATCCACGATGAGGACTTCGTCATCCTTCACGACATAGTCCACATCCCTCCGGAAAAGCGTGTGCGCCCGCAAGGCCTGGTTCACATGGTGAACCAGCTCGATGTGCACGTCTTCATAAAGATTTTCGACCTCGAGAAGTCCTTCGACCTTATGGACCCCCTCCTCGGTGAGGTTGGCGGTTTGATGTTTTTCGTCCACCTGGTAATCGGTCTCCAGCTTCAGCCGCGGGATAATCCGGTCAATTTGATAATATTTTTCCGTCGATTCCTCCGCCGGCCCGGAAATAATCAGGGGGGTTCTCGCCTCGTCAATCAGAATCGAGTCCACCTCGTCCACAATCGCATAGTGAAGCTCCCTCTGGACCCGGTCCGCCTTATCCAGCACCATGTTGTCCCGGAGATAATCGAAACCGTATTCGTTGTTCGTCCCGTAGGTCACGTCGGATCCGTAGGCGGCCTGACGTTCTTTGGAGGGCATATCGTGCTGAATCGCGCCGACCGAGAGCCCCAGAAATTCATAAATCGGCCCCATCCATTCCCGGTCGCGGCGGGCAAGATAATCATTGACCGTCACCACGTGCACCCCTCTTCCGAGGAGCGCGTTGAGGTAAACCGGGAGCGTTGCGACAAGGGTCTTCCCTTCTCCCGTCGCCATCTCTGCAATTCTGCCTTCGTGGAGGACGATGCCGCCCATGAGCTGGACGTCGAAATGGCGCATCCCGATGGTCCTCTTCCCCGCCTCCCGCACCACCGCAAAGGCCTCAGGAAGAATTGCCTCAAAGATCGTATTCCGCTTCCACTTGAGCTTTTCCTTGACTTTGATCTTCATCTCGGGCGAGGTGCTTTCTCGGATTGCTTCCCGCAGTGTTTCGATGTCCGGCGCTATTTCTTTTTCCTTTTCCCGGAGATGGACTTTGAAGATATCCGTTTTGGCGCAAAGTTCGGCATCCGTGAGCGAGGAAATCTTCTCCTCGAGCGCGCTGATTCTCTGTACCGTCGGCCAGAGGCGCTTCAGCTCGCGGTCGTTCTGCGTCCCGATGATTTTCAGTAGTTTCCCAAGCATCATCTTTCTAAATCAGCCATGTTCGAGAATGCGAAAATGCGTGTATGCGAGAATGCGTTTTTGGTTTTACGCATTCTCCCATTCTCTCATTCTCTATTGAATGTTTCCTTCCTCAATATTCAGGTAATCTTCAAACCGCAGTTTTCCTTCAATTTCTTCATGAACGACACGGATACGGTCCGACACATAGGGGTGCGTACGCAGATAATCCCGCGGCGTCGGCTCTTCCCGATGAATTGCCTTGAGCTTCTCAAGAACCCGGACCAGCGCATAAGGATCGTAGCCGGCCCGCTTCATGTTTCTCACCGCAAGTCGGTCTGCCAGGAGTTCATCCCCCCGGGCATGGGCCAGAAAGAGCTGTGTCAGTGCCACTTGCGCCCCGTGGACGGCATCACGACTTCGGGTCCCGGCCGCAAGGGCCTGAACCAGAGTATAGCCGAGGGTGCTTTGAAGCCGTTTTACGGCGTGCCGGGCCGCCACATGGCCGATTTCATGGGCGAGGATGCCTGCCAGTTCATCGTCGCTTTTGACTTTTTCAAGCAAACCGCGGTTCACATACACATAACCGCCGGGAAGCGACGCCGCGTTGACCTCTTCGAGGTCCAGTACCTTAAATTCATAAAGAAGTTCCTTGCGGTCGCAGACTTCCGCCAGTTTCTGCCCGATCGCATTGACGCGGTTGTGGGCGACGGGATCCTGCAGCACCTTGAATTGCTTTTCCAGGCGGCGGGCGATGGAGCGGCCCATGCTCACTTCTTTGTCAGTGCTGTAAAAAACCCATTCTTCGCGCCCCGTGGCAAGATTGTAATAGGAAGAAGCGCATCCTGCCTGGAACAAAAAGACGAGCCCCGCCGCCAAAAGGGCTGCTCTCCATCCGGAGCCGTGCCGTCTTCTAATCCGTCTCTGATTCAGGGATAATCGGCCGGGGCTCATATTCTTCCAGAAAAGCACTGCAACCCGAACATGCAAGAAACAGGACAACCGTGAGAATAGCGCATCCAAGCCGTTTCATTTTCTCCGCTCAATCGGTAACAAGGTTATACGCTTCACGGGCGCATTCCAGCGGATCCGTGATGATTTCCTCTTTCGAGAACCGCAGCACATGATACCCGTCTTCCATGAGAACCGCATCCTTTGCGTCGTCCAACTTCCTCTCCTCCGCCGTCTTTCTCTCCGGCGACAACTCATCGCATTCAATCACAATGCGAATGTCGTCTTTTTTGGTCTTATAAATCACCAAAAAATTCACTTCAAATTCTCCGATTTTCACGGCATGGCCGATCGCAAGCCGGAGCATCACCTTCTCGACGACTTTCCCCTCTTTGGTGGTCTTATAAACGAAATAATCGTTCATCAAATCCCAATGGAGATGGCACAGGGCAATATACATAAACTGCTCGGTGGCATTCTGAATGTCCCACTCATCGATGAGCGCGTAGATTTTCGTTTCAAACGCGATGGCCTGACGATTGCTCACGGCCTCTAAAAAATATCGGACATTGGCTAACATGGAAGTTTTTTTCTCCTATGAGAGTGTCCCTATCGCCCCCACAGACCCAGGCCCTGTTCTTTCGCCTCGAGGGCAAGTTTTTCAAAACGGTCCGCGTAACGGGTGTTGGGCGGAATCCGTAAAGGCCTTGCAAGACCTTTTTGCACCAGATACGCATTCACAAAAATTTCGTGGCTGTCGAGGAACGCCTCGCCGTCATAAGAAGCGTCACCGAAGAAAGGGATGCGGACATAGACGTATGCCAGGAGTCTCCCGTAGCCATCCCGCCTCACTTCGTCCCATTCCAGGCGTACCCTTTTCCCCTGAACAAGGTTTCGGTTTTCCCGGGACGCTTCTCTTGCATAAGGCTCCGGGTCGTATACCCAACCGTCTCCCGCGCGCCGCCTTTCCTCCGGCGTGTCGATACCGATGTAGCGGACGATCTTGCCGTTTTCCAGCTCGAGGGTATCCCCATCCGTCACGTTGCGGACGCGGAATTCCTCCTTCCCCAGGGGAATCGAAACGCGGAAGCTCGTTCCCTCATCCGTTCCATAAAAAAATTTTCCGCCGGCAACAGCGCCGCCCGACGTCAGGAGGAGAACAGCGGCAAGAAAAAGAAATTGCTTTTTAGTTTTCATGCGGCTTTCCCGGTTTCGACCGCCACTCGAGAAATGCCTGAATGAAGAGATCGATCTTTCCGTCCATCACGGCCGCTGCATTGGAAGTTTCCCTTTCCGTCCGGTGGTCCTTCACGAGAGTATAAGGATGGAGCACGTAGGAACGAATCTGCCTTCCCCAGGCAATCTCCCCTTTTTCACCGTGTGCCTTCTGCAGCGCTTCCTGCCTTTCTTTCTCTTGTTTTTCATAAAGGCGTGAGCGAAGAACCTTCAGCGCGGCGGATTTGTTCTTGTACTGGGAGCGTTCGTTCTGACACTGCACCACAATCCCGGTCGGAAGATGGGTGATCCGGACCGCAGAATCGGTGACATTCACATGCTGCCCCCCTTTTCCGCTGGAACGGTAAGTATCGATGCGAAGGTCCGATTCCTTGATTTCGATGGGGGCGTCCTCCGGGGCCTGAGGGATCACATCCACGGAGGCAAACGAGGTGTGGCGGCGTTTGTTCGCATCAAAGGGGGAAATCCGGACCAGGCGGTGCACGCCGATTTCCGATTTCAAAAGTCCGTAGGCAAATTCTCCCTTGACCAAAAAGGTGACGTTTTTGATTCCCGCTTCTTCGCC
>JBDRBD010000199.1:0-4854 GCA_043823025.1 Candidatus Omnitrophota bacterium
GCCGCAAAACGGATTCTGGAGGGGATTCAGGAGGATCTGAAACACTTTCAAGTAAGTTTTGACCATTACAGCCACGAGTCGGCATTGCATACCGGCGGGAAGGTCAACGAAGCGCTGAGGACTCTTCGGGAACGCGATGCCCTTTATGAATCAGAAGGGGCCACGTGGTTCCGCTCAACGGTCTTTGGAGACGATAAAGACCGTGTCGTGGTGAAATCGGACGGCTCTTACACTTATCTGGCTCCTGATATTGCCTATCATCGGGATAAACTCAAGAGGGGCTATGCGAGAATTGTGGATATTTGGGGTCCGGATCATCACGGCTATATCGGACGCCTGAAGGCCGCGGTGGCGGCTCTTGGCGTTAAGGAAGAAGTGCTTTCCATCTTGATCGTTCAGCTGGCGACCCTTTATCGGGACGGCGTTGTGGTCCCGATGTCGACGCGGATGGGAGAATTCATTACGCTTCGGGAGGTGATGGAAGAAGTCGGAGTGGATGCGGCGCGGTTCTTTTTTCTGATGAAAAAATGCGCCTCGCATCTGGGTTTTGACCTGACCTTAGCGAAGAAACAGTCGCTCGAAAATCCCGTTTATACGATTCAGTACGCTTATGCGCGCGTTTCCAACATTGCGGTTTTTGGGAAAGACCAAATCGGGGACCTCCGGCACGAGGAAGTCGACTGTCATCTTCTCCGGACCGAGGAAGAACTTGCGCTGCTGAAAGTGCTGGAGGAATTTCCGGAGGCGGTCCTTTCCAGCGCCAGGCAGCTGGAGCCCGTCTATCTGGTATTGTATCTTCAAAAACTCGCCGGCGTATTTCACCGGTTTTATCAAAAACATCGCGTCGTGACAGAGGATCTTCCGCTCACGCGTGCGCGAGCCTTCATGGTCCTATGCGTACAAAAGACACTGCATCGAGGCCTGTCGCTTCTTGGGATCTCAGCGCCCGACCGGATGTAAGACGCGCTTTTGAGGCCACAACACTCCATCAGGGCGTATTTCTCTCCCGCGAACAACTTCTGAAGACGCTGACGCAGCTCGGCTACAGCCGCTGCGAGCGTTTGGGGGATGAGGGGGATTTTTCCGTCCGCGGGGAAATCATCGAAATTTACCCCGTTTCTTTTGAGGACCCTATACAGATTCTTTTTGACGAGGAGCGGATTGAGCGGATCCGCGGATTCCGGTTATTGGACCACGGAATCCTGGAAGAGCACCCTTTTTTTATCCTTCTTCCTTACAGAAAGGGCGAGCGGGGCTTTTCTGCGCCGAAGACTTATTACCACCATGGCATCCCTCTCCAGGCCGCCGTCGATCTTGAAGAAGGAGAATATGTGGTTCATCTGGAGTACGGGATCGGGCGTTACCGGGGGCTGAAAAAGTTAAGGACAGAAAGCGGCAGCGACGATCATCTCATCTTGGAATATGCCGATCAAGACATCCTGTATGTCCCGTGCGACCACATTCATTTGATTCAGCGTTATATCGGGATCGGCGGACGAGCCCCCAAGCTCCATCGCCTCGGATCAAAGGCCTGGAAAAAGGCGAGGACCGACTCCGAAAAAGGGATTCTCCGTTACGCCGTGGAGCTCTTGGAGCTGCAGGCGAAGCGCTCCTCCCACGAGGGATACGCTTTTTTAAAGGATACGGACTGGCAAGTGGAATTCGAAAAGGCGTTTCCTTATCGGGAAACGCCTGATCAGGCGCGGTCCACCCTCGAAGTCAAGCAGGACATGGAGCGCCCGAAAGCGATGGATAGGCTTTTGTGCGGCGATGTGGGATACGGAAAGACAGAAGTAGCCCTTCGAGCGGCCTTTAAAGCGGTCATGAACAACAAACAAGTGGCCATTTTGGTCCCGACCACGATCCTTGCTGAACAGCATTATCGGACATTACGCCAGAGGGCTGCCTCCTATCCGGTTCGGGTGGAGATGCTTTGCCGGTTTTGTTCGGCAGGACAAATCAAAGAAATTTTGAAGGCCCTTCGGGAAGGAAGCGCGGATATCGTCATCGGCACGCATATGCTTCTTTCCGAAAAAATCCATTTCAAAGATTTGGGGATGGTGGTGATTGATGAAGAGCAGCGTTTTGGGGTGCGCCACAAGGAACGCTTGAAGCGCCTCCGCCTTGAGGTCGACGTTTTGACATTGACCGCGACGCCGATTCCCAGAACACTCTACCTTTCCCTCATGGGCGCCAAAGACATCTCGGTTATCAATACTCCTCCCGAAGACCGTCGACCGATTGAAACGATGGTCACCGAGTTTGACGACGCCATCATTCAACAGGCCACCCGCCGGGAGCTGCGTCGGGGAGGGCAGGTCTATTTCGTCACAGACCGGATCAAGGGGATCGAGAGAATCCGCGACCATCTGCATGAACTTTTGCCGGAAGCGCGCCTCGCCGTCTGCCATGGGCAGATGCCCGAAAAGTCCTTAGAGCAGGTGATGTGTGATTTCATCGACAAAAAAATCAATTTTTTGGTTTCCACCAACATCATTGAATCGGGAATCGACATCCCGAGCGTGAATACCCTTTTTATCAACCACGCCGAACGATTCGGCCTAGCAGACCTGTATCAACTCAGGGGCCGGATCGGGCGATTCAAAGAAACGGCCTACGCGTATTTTTTTGTGCCAAAAGGGTATCTTCCGACAAAGGAAGGGGAAGAACGCCTCAGGGTAATCCGCCGCTTTACCGCGCTGGGGTCCGGTTTCCGCATCGCCATGCGGGATTTGGAAATTCGGGGAGCCGGCAATATTTTGGGCGTCGAACAGCACGGCTGTATCCAGGCCATCGGCTTTGATTTGTACCTCCGGCTTCTTCGGGAAGCCATTGAGCGTCTTCACCGGACAGAGGAGAGGCCATGAAAAAAACGTTGCGAACGCGCATCTTCATCGTGCTGTTTTTGGGTCTTTTGGGGATGTTTCCGAAAACGCTTGCTTCGGAAACGATCGGGAAAATCGTTGCCATCGTGAATGACGAGATCATCACGCAGGAAGATCTTTGGGAGATGCTAAAGGAGCTGCCTGAGGCGGGAGATGCTCAGAATTTTTTGGTCCGCCAAAACGTCCTCGAGCACTTGATTGAAAACCGACTGATTCTTCAGGAGGCAAAGGAAACAGAAGTTTCTGTAACCGATGAGGAGTTGGAGGAAGTAATCCGGCAGATTCGAAATCGTTACCCTTCGCAGGAAGTATTTGAGGAAGCGCTCTCGGGATCCGGTTATACCTATAAAACATTTGTCGAACGCCACCGCGAACAACTTATCATCCGGAAGATGATGGCAAGGGAAATTCGGAACAAGTGCCAGGTTTCCCCGAATGAAATAAGAAAATACTATAAGGAGCATATGGGTCAGTTTCAGAGTCCGCCGTCCTGGAAGCTGTCCCACATTCTCATCCAGAAATCAACGCCGGGCGAACCGGATCCGACGGCCCTCGAGCGCGCAAAAAAGCTGCGGAAAAGGCTTCTCAAAGGAGAATCGTTTACGGAGTTGGCGAAGCAATATTCGGAAGGTCCGCGAAAAGACTCGGGAGGGGAGCTGGGCTACGTGGAGCGCGAAAAACTCTTGAAAGAAATCGAATCCGCGCTGGCCGATCTGCCCGAGGGAGGAATTTCGAAGATTCTTGAAACGCCCGGGGGATACAATCTGTTTCGTATGGAAGGGGCCAAAGAGACGGAGGCAAGGCCGTATAAGGATGTCCGAAACGAAATTTACGACATTTATTTCAACCAAAAAGTCAGGAAACAGTATAAGGCATGGATGGATGAACTCAAAAGCCGTGCCTACATTCAGAGGGCCGATGCTTTCTAAACGCTCGTCAACGCACAGAGATCCAACGACCTATGTCACTTTTGGGGATCCAAGCGGCATTGGGCCGGAGATTGTTTTGAAGGCGTTGCAGAAACCCAAAATCCACCGTTTCGGTCCCGTGGTTGTGATTGGGTCGGAGACCCTTCTCAAGCGGACGGAGCGGCTCACCGGACTCCGGCTTCCCAAAAAAGTTTTCTTCGTTGACCTGCGGAACATCAAAGAAAAGAGATTCCGGTTCGGTCAGATTTCCGGCTCCTTTGGGCGGGCGGCGTTTGAATATATCCAGGAGGGAGTCCGCCTTATCGGTAAAGAAGGCAATGGGATTCTTGTGACGGCGCCGATTAGTAAGGAAGCCCTTCAGAAGGCAGGATTGTCCTGGCCCGGCCATACGGAAATGTTAAGAGACCTGACACGGACAAGGAAGGTCAACATGATGTTTGTAGGGAGGCGCTTCCGGCTGTCACTGGTCAGCCGGCATATCGCGATAAAAGCCCTTCCGCGCTATCTTACCCGGGAAAGGATCCTGGATGCCATTTTCCTGATGCACGGCGCCCTCCGGCGGTATTTTGCAAGGAAAAACCCCCTTCTGGCTGTTGCATCCCTCAACCCCCATGCCGGGGAGGGGGGGCTCTTTGGGAATGAGGAAAAGCGGCTTATTTTACCGGCTGTTGCGGCTGCGCGGAAGAAGGGGGTTCGAATCGAAGGTCCCCTTCCGCCGGACACCCTTTTTTACAATGCCTACCGCGGCGCCTACGATGGCGTTATTGCCATGTATCATGACCAGGGACTCATTCCCTTCAAAATGATTGAGCGCGAATATGGGGTGAACGTAACCCTGGGGCTTCCTTTTATCCGTACTTCGCCTGATCACGGAACCGCATTCGATATCGCAGGGAAGAACCAAGCGAATCCGTGCGCCATGATCGAGGCCATCACGCTCGGTCAGGCGATGGCAACAGCTTCTTTAGAGTATTGATAACCCTCCAGAGGTTGCCGGAGCGACTGTTCGGAAATGCGACGCATCCTTAAAGGCGATAAAG
>JBDRBD010000200.1:0-6582 GCA_043823025.1 Candidatus Omnitrophota bacterium
ACCCCGTCGAATCGCGCGAGATTCGAACTGGCCTCCGAGGGGCCGACAATATAATAAACAGCGACGGCGTATTGGGAATGCGGAAGGGATACTTCCCGAATCTCGGCGCCGAGCTGTCTCAGCGTTTCCATCGCCTGCCGGACGGACGCTTCCACTTCAGGGTCAAGTCCTTCTGTGAAGTGTTCCTTCACGACGCCGATCCGAATCCCCCGAACGTCTTTTACAAGGGAACGATGGTAATCGGGGACGGGGATATCCGCGGAGGTTGAATCCATGACATCTCGTCCGGCCAAAAGACCCAAAAGAATCGCCGCATCCTCCACGTCTTTTGTTATCGGACCGATTTGATCCAAGCTTGAAGCAAACGCCACCAGACCGTAACGGGAAACTCTCCCGTACGTGGGCTTCAACCCGACCACGCCGCACAAAGCGGCAGGCTGACGAATCGAACCGCCCGTATCGGAACCGAGCGCCCAAATCGCTTCATCCGCCGCCACCGCTGCTGCCGAACCGCCGCTTGACCCGCCGGGGATTCGTTCCATATCCCACGGATTCCGGGTAATGCCGTAACAGGATGTTTCGGTGCTCGAACCGAACGCAAATTCGTCCATATTGGTCCTGCCAAACGGGAAAATTCCGTTCGCCAGAAGTCGTTCGATGACCGTCGCGTGGTAGGGGCTTTGAAATCCCTGTAGAATTTTCGAGCAGCAGGTGGTGAGCCGTCCTTTCACGCAAATATTGTCTTTGACCGCAATCGGAATGCCTTCGTAGGGACCTTTGGGAAGAGGGCTGGGGGGTACAACCTCCCCGTCTATCGACACATAGGCGTGAAGGCGCACGTCGTGTTCCCGGATCCGCTGGAGCAGCGCGTCGGTTATCTCTTTCGAAGAAATTTTCTTTTCTTTGAGGAGCTGAACCAGGGTATGTGCGGTCTGGCAATACAGTTCCATGTTACCCCGTCTCAATGACGCGCAACACCTTGATGAAAGCGCCTTGTCGCTTGGGCGCCATCGCCAAGACTTCTTCCTGGGAAAGCGACTTCCGTCGGGCGTCCTCCCGAAAGACGTTATGAAGCGGAATCACGTGGCTGGTCGGCTCCACCGCATCCGTGTTAATTTTCTGGAGAGCCTGAAAATAAGAAAGGATCTTGGAGAGCTGGGCGGCGAATGTTCTGGACTCCTCCTCGTCCAGGCGAATCCGCGCAAGGACTGCAACATACGTTACGGTCTTCTGATCAATCATTTTTCCTAAATGAAGCCACCACTTCCGTCACACGGTGACGGAAGTGGTCCGGCTGAATTTACCCCGCACCTTTTAGACATTCAGTTGGATTCGAACATCATTTTTGAAACAAAGGTGAATACCAAAGGTGCGCGGTTTGATTCGCAAAGCAACTGATCTCGTTATGACGCCATAAGTTACATTCTTATTAAATTACCATAGATAGGGGAAAAAAGTCAAACCTTTCGGGGCCGTTCGCCGCTTACTCCCCGATGACTTTTACCACAACGCGCTTTCTCCGTTGTCCGTCAAACTCATAATAAAAAATGGACTGCCATGGCCCCAGATCAAGCTTTCCCTTCGTCACCGGAACCATGACCTGATGGTGCATGAGAAGACTTTTCAGTTGGGCGTCGCCGTTTGATTCTCACGTGGCGTGATGGTGATAGTTGGGGCCTTCGGGACAAAGCTTCTGGAGCCACGCTTCCATGTCCTGAAACAACCCGTCCTCATTGTCATTGACATAGACGCTCGCCGTGATATGCATCGCGCTCACCAAGACAAACCCTTCTTGAATCTTGCTTTTTTTGACGATTTCTTCAATCTGATCCGTGAGATAAAGGATTTCCCGATGTTTCTTCGTATTGAACCAAAGATATTCCGTATAAGATTTCATGAATACACCTCCGTCATTGATCGAAAAGAAGAGCCGCGCTGAATCGGCAGAAGCGCGAGAGGAATTACCAAAGATACTTTTTTTCCCAGTCTCGGATCTGGCGGGTGGATTTTTGCATCTCATCCAAAACCTGCTGGAGGGGGTCTTTTTCCTCGGCCGGGGGACTTTGGGCTTCAAAGGAATACGTCAGCGGATCTCGGTAAGAGTCTGCCTGCCGGATAGAGGTGCTGGAACGACAGCCTCCCAAGCACAACACCGCACACAAGAATAAAACGCTTGCCGGATGGCGCATGTTATTGTCGCTCACGGTGAATCAACGTCATGAATTCGGAGCGCGAGCGGGGGTCTTTACGGAAGACGCCGAGCATGGAGCTGGTCACCGCATAGGCATTCTGCTTCTCCACCCCCCGCATCGCCATGCAGAGATGAAACGCCTCGATCACCACGCCGACCCCTTTGGGTTTCAGGACGTCCTGAATACACATTGCGATCTCGCTGGTCAGCCGCTCCTGCACCTGAAGCCGCCTGGCAAACACTTCTACCAGACGCGGGATTTTCGAAAGCCCGATCAGTTTTCCGTCGGGAATATAGGCCACGTGGCATTTCCCGTAAAAAGGAAGCAGATGGTGTTCACAAAGGCTAAAGAGTTCAATGTCTCGCACCAGCACCATTTCATCATAGGGCTCCTCAAAAATCGCTCCGTTGAGGATTTCCATGATGTCCTTCTGGTAGCCGCTCGTCAAATAGCGAATGGCGCTTTCGAAGCGTTCGGGGGTTTTTGCCAGACCCGGCCGTTTCGGATTTTCCCCGATCTCCCGGAGGATCTCTTCAACCAATTCCATGATGACCGTTCGTTCTTTCGTCGCGATACCGTCCATCCTCGGCTCTCCCACAAAACTTATCTTACTGCCCCGGATACCGTTTGTCAATCTTTCACGGAAGCCAAAATTTCTTCTTTGAGGCGTTCTTCAAAAAAAAGACCTTCAGAACGCAACTGGCGCGAGAGAATCGGGAAGTATAAAAGATGGGCTTCAGCCAAAAGCACGTTTCGGGAAGCGGAATAAATTGCATACGTCAAGGCGGGAATTCTTCCATTTTTGAATAACCCAGAAAGAGAGATGCGGATATTGAGAGCTTCATGCCACTGCATCGGCCGGTGATACTCCACCCAGGCCTTCTGCACAAAGTAACGGCCGATGCGCAAAAGACGCTTTCGGATGAGCGTTTTCTTTGCAAGATCGCATAACCGAAGATGCCTCACAAAATAGACATGACGTTTAGGCCAGATATCCGTCAGCGTCCACCAGGGCGCATGCAACGGGACATCACACAAAAAATACGGTTTTCCCAGATTGGACAGTGACGCCGGGTAGTTCATCATCACTTCGCCTGCTTCAACGAGTTGTTGGGGACGGCTTCGTTCAAAAATGGCATCGGGTCAAGCGCCTCTTTGCCGCGCCGGATTTCAAAATGAAGATGGGTGTGTATTTCCTTATCCGCGGCATTTCCTGTCCTTCCGACCAAGCCGATTCTCTGACCCTGACGGACCCGGCTTCGGTCTTTGACGGTCGCCTTCGTCAAGTGGCCGTAGATGGTCTTGAGCCCATCCCGGTGGGTTACGGCGGCATAAATTCCCATTCCATTCGGGACCTCGCCGACCCGGACGCGGCCCGATCGTACGGCCGCCACCGGATCTTCCACTTCCGCCAAAAGGTCCACACCGCGGTGGCGTCTGCCTCCGTTCCGTCTCGCCCCAAAGTCGCCCTTCCCCCAGGCATCCCTTCGAATCTGAAGTTTGCTGGCGGATGGGAGCGGCGAGACCCAATCGAACCTATCTCGATAATAATAGAACTCAAGATAAGCGTAGCCCGCAATGCCTGATACGATTCCGGCGATGGCAAGCGATAAGAACAGCTTTAAAAAGTTCCGAATGAATTTGCGCTTCATGCGATTGGGATGAAGTTATGATATCTCAAATCGAGCCTTTTGAAAAGCGACTTTACTTAATGACTGCCTGACTTTTTAAGAAGATGGAAATAAGCCGGTTTTAAAAAAGTTTTATTTCATTGCACAAAAGTTCTTAACCTATTTATTTACAAAGAATTATATCACAAAGAAAACCTCAAAATATGCTTCTATTGACAAAATAGGCTGGTGTCAGGTATACTTTGAGGGAAGGGAAGTTTTGTCACCCGGTGACCGCATATAAAACACTTGTCCCCAAAGGGGGTAGTGGGTTAAATGAGTAACGGTAACCCGAAAAAAGGTCATCAAAAAATGATGGGGGTGACAAAACACACTCTCCTCCCTTCTCCGGATATCGCAGCTTCCCCCCTCAAGAAAAAAGTTGAAGAGTTGGAATCTCTTTTAACAAAAAGCCGCGTGGCGGGGGGCAGTTTCAAGAAAAAAGTCCTTTCGCGAACCGAGTACCTGCAACATCTCAATCAGGAATTGGAAGCGGTTTTCCAGGTCTCCAGCAGCCTCATCAGCTTCCCCGACTTCTCCCAGGTCCTGGAACTGCTCCTCCGCATGATTTCTGATATCCTGAAAGTGGATGCCTGTTCCGTCCGGCTCTACTATCCCGAGAAAAAAATACTGGTCACCGCGGCGGTGATGGGTTTCTATTCCGAATGTCTCAAAAAAATCTCTTTCCGCCTCGGTGAAGGAATCTCGGGCCTCGCCTTAAAGGACCGCCGGACGGTCATCGTCAACGACGTTCTTCGAGACGAACGAACCGGTTATCCCCGCGAATTGGCATCGGAAGGTTTCCGCGCCGCAATGTGCGTTCCCATCCTTTTCTTCGATGAGCCGCTTGGTGCACTCACCGTTTACGTGCGGGAACCGCGCGTGTTCACCGAAAACCAGAAAAAGCTCCTTGCGACCTTCGCCTCCCAAACGGCTTTGGCGATTAAAAATGCCCGGCTTCATGAAAACGCTCAAAAAGAGTATCTGAACACCATCAACGCGCTCATCATGACGATGGAAGCGCGCCACTCCTACACCCGGGGGCATTCGGAGCGGGTGACCCGTTATGCCCTGGAGATTGCGCGCAGCGTCCGCTTGAGCGAGGAAGAAATTGAAATAATCCGCTATACGGGAAAACTCCATGACATCGGCAAGATTGCCATTCCGGATCAGATCCTTGATAAACCCGGCAAACTCACCGTCGCCGAAAGGGCTCAAATAGAACTCCATACCATCCGGGGAGCTGAGATGTTGGAACCGTTGCAGTTCCTGCAGGACGGGCTCTGCATCGTCCGGAACCATCACGAACGCTATGACGGGAAAGGTTACCCGGACGGACTGATCGGGGAATCCATCCCGGCCATTGCCCGGGCTGTGGCTCTGGCAGACGCATTTGATGCGATGACCACCGACCGCGCTTATCGGAAAGCGATGAGTGTTCCGGATGCTGTCTTTGAGATCGAACGGAATGCCGGAACCCAATTCGACCCACAGATGGCAGGACAGTTTTTGGCGCTCCTCAATCAAGTCGCCGCATAAGACCTTATACCCGCACCCGCAAAGAATCCGTCGCCAAAAGGATCTCTCCAGAAAAATGCGCACGGCACTCTCCGAGAACATCCGCTTGATCGCAGGGGGGATAACAGTGCGTCAAAAGGAGCTTTTTCACCGAGGAACGCGTCGCAATCTGTCCGCATTCGCGGGGAATCAGGTGCCCCGGAACCTTGAGGGCGTTTGGGAATGAACACTCGAGGACGAGGAGATCCGCACCGTGGGCAAGAGCGACCAGATTTTCGCACACATCCGTATCCCCCGAGAAAACCACCACCTTTCCCTGAATTTCAAACCGGAAACCGAGACTGTGGGGGGTATGGGAAAGCGGAAGGGTAAACAAGCGGAAATGCGCTTCGTCCCTCTGCGTTTCCTGCAATTCAACGAAGGATACGGGAAAAGGCGGCTCGAAAGCTCCCTCGTAGATTTCTAGTTGTTTCTCGTAAAAAGCGCGCAGTCGGCGCGCCCCGAAAAGGACAAGGCCCTTTTTCCGCGGGTCAAATGGGTCTCTGGATGCAAAGAAAAAATGAATCAGATCCGCGACATGATCCGGATGAAGGTGCGTGAAAAAGAGGCCGTCAATTTCATGGAGCGTAACCCCCAATTCCGCAAGGCGGCGGACGGTCCCGGGACCCGCATCAATAAGAAGCGTCTTTTGGGGCCAACTGAGGAGAAAAGCCGGCGAAGCGCGTCTGGGCGATGGAATGCCGGTTCCCGAACCAACGACACAGAGTTCAATCATGGCTCTTTGTAACGTGATGTGTTACAATAGAATAGAATTCAACCAAAGAAATTTTCCGCGTTTCCCAACGAGCTGAAGTATACCAAGAAAAAGTCGCAGGGGCAACTCAAAACTTTCGTCGTTTGACATCCAGTGAATTTTCGGTATAATAGAGGAACCTATGTCTCGAAAAACAATACGCATCGGCATTGTCGGCATCGGAAACTGCGCCAGTTCCCTGGTTCAGGGAATTGAATACTACCGGGCCCATGCCCAAAACGGCGGGCAAAATTCCGTCGGGTTGATGAACTATGACCTCGGCGGATATCTCCCCACCGACATCGTCCCCGCGTGCGCCTTTGATATTGATAAACGGAAGGTCGGAAAGAGTCTCCGGGAAGCCCTTTTTGCCCTTCCCAACTGCACCAAACCCATTTATCAGAATTTC
>JBDRBD010000201.1:0-3350 GCA_043823025.1 Candidatus Omnitrophota bacterium
CTAAGGCTCCGAGTGAACAGGCTCCTGCTTCTAAGTAATAGGAATCATTTGACGCTGCGGGAGTGGTGGAATTGGCAGACACACCATCTTGAGGGGGTGGCGCCGAGAGGCATGGGGGTTCAAATCCCCCCTCCCGCACCAAACCTTTCCTTCTCACCAAACGGGAGGGAAAGCAACCGCTGAGCGGTTTTCTGCTATTGGAGGAGGGTCCTTCTCCGGAATCGGGTTGGGGTGCGAAATATTTTCACCACTCACCCCAAGGTAAAACAACCTCTTGCCAAGAGGCAACATAAAGCTATATAGTGATAAGCGCCAGCTTGGATTGCAGGTAAGGGTCTGGATTCGAGCGGATAAAGGGGCTGGGCTGGATAAATTCACGGAAAAGGCGGCATCTATATGAAAAGGGACACTATTTTTCGTGCTTTTTTGATGATTGCAACATTTCTCGGCAGTGGAGCACTAAGCCCACCTCGAGCGACGGCGGCACAGGCGCAGGGGCAAGCCCAAGAGGCATCCCCCTGGAAGGACCGGGCCGAATATGACACCTTCAACGCCATTGTACAAGCCACAAACCCCAACCAACGGGTCGAACTCGCGGACAAATATCTGGCAGCATACCCAGAGACCAAGTTCGCGGATAAGGTATACGAGTTCAAACTGCAAGCCTACCAGCAGCTCAACAACACTCAAAAGATGGAGGAAGCCGCTGCGAAGCTGGTTGAAATCAAACCTGACCATTTCGCTGCGTTGTTCATCCTGAGCTATCTGATCCCTCGAACCCTGAACACTAAAGACCCGGCGATGGACCAAAAGTTGACCCGAACCGTCGACTATGCCCAGCGAGGCCTGACGTTGCTGGATTCCATGCAAAAACCGGAGAGCGTCTCCGCTGAACAATTCCAGCAGCAGAAAGAACAGCAAACGGCGGTCTTCCATCAAACGGTTGGCTTTGTATCGCTGCAAAAGAAGGACTATGCGAAAGCGGCCGAGGAGTTGCGGAAGAGCGCGGAATTGAATCCCAACGACGCCCTGGCTTTTTATTGGCTGGGTTTATCCTATCTTACTCCCAAGCCCCCCCAGTACGACCCAGGAATCTGGGCGGTGGCCCGGGCCGTTTCCATCACGGGACCCGCTGCTTTGCCGGCCCCAAACCTGGCAGATGTCAAGGACTATTTAACCAAGTTCTACACCAATCGCCACGGGGATGAGGAGGGCTTGTCGGATATTCTGGCCCAGGCAGCAACTACTGCTTTCCCTCCGTCGGATTTCCATGTGGCCGCCGTGGATGAACAGGAACGTTTCAAGGCACAAATAATAACGAAACCCGCCCGGGAGTTAACCGTAAAACCGGAGGAACTTGCCACCTTCGATGATATCCGAAAGTATCTTCAGGCCGGTGGTCTAAAGGAAGAAGATACCTGGACGCTGTTGCATGGAGCCGATATGCCGCTGCCGGGGAAAGTCGTCTCCGCCACACCGGCGAATAAGCCGCAAACCCTTCGCCTGGCAGTTTCCCCCGACACAATAGCTCAAGAGGGCCGTTATGACGTTGAGGTGGCACTGGCAAGCCCCTTGGCGGAGCCGCTAGAGAAAGGCCAGAATATTGAGATTGAGGGAAAGCTTGACGCTTACACCGCCAAACCCTTCCTGTTGAGTTTCGTAGAAGGCAAAGTCACAAAGAAGTAAAGCGCTTTTGGAATGCGACCCTAGAAGCAGACCTATAATCTATTGAGGGAAAAATCGAAAGCCTTCCTCTCTCCTTGGAGAGGAGGGCTTTACTTTTTGGCGGATTTGCCCTTCGGCCGGCGAGCGCCATTGCGGCCCATCAATTTATATTCTTCCACCTTTCGGCCTAAGGTGTTTCGGTGAATGCCCAGGGCTTTGGCGGCCTGGGATTGATTTCCTCCGTTGCTTTCCAGAACCCTCCGGATATATCTCTCCTCAAACTCGGATACGGCGTCTTGAAAAAAGACCCCGGCGTCCACCATCTGGGCAATCAGCCGCTCTAATTGGTCTTTCACACACTCTCCTCTTGGAAAAACGCCCCCTTTCCCTCATCGCACGAAAGTTTCTATTGGAAGAGGGTCAGTGTAAAAAATTGTCAATTTCGCGTCCCGTCAGGTGCCGAAAGATCTCCAGGTATCGGGAGGCCGTTTGCTCGACGACCTCCGGAGGCAAAGCCGGAGCCGGAGGCTGCTTGTTCCAACCGATGTCATCGACATAATTTCGCACATACTGCTTGTCGAAAGAAAATTGGGCCCCTCCGGGCTGGTAGCTTTCTCGCGGCCAGAATCGTGAAGAATCCGGCGTCAGAACTTCGTCAATTAACAGAAGCCCCTTTTCATCCATTCCAAACTCAAATTTGGTGTCGGCCAAAATGATCCCGCATTGTTCCGTGTGCCGCGCCGCTTTGTTGTAAAGAGCCAGGCTTACCTCTCGCAAAGTCTCGGCCAAACCTGGGCCGATCCGGGCCGCCATCTGTGCGAAGGAAATGTTTTCATCGTGCCCTGTCGTGGCTTTGGTCGCCGGAGTGAAGATCGGTTCCGGCAAACGGTCGGACTCCCGCAGTCCCGGCGGTAGAGGCAGGCCTGCCACCGAGCCGGTGGCTTGATACTCTTTCCAGCCGGAACCCGAGAGGTATCCCCGCAACACGCATTCGATCGCAATCGGCTCCACCGCTTTGACGAGCATGGAACGGCCCGCTAACTGTTTCCGAAAGGGGCGGAACGGTTCCGGATAATCGTCTGGATTCGCCGACAGAAAATGATTGCGAACAACGTCTTGCAAGTACTCAAACCAGAAGATGGAAAGTTGGGTGAGCACCTGGCCTTTGCAAGGAATCCCGGAGCCCAGCACATAATCAAATACTGAAATGCGATCCGTGGCGACCATCACCAGGCAGCCGTCGGCTCGGTAGATGTCGCGGACCTTACCGCGCGAAAAAATCTTTAATCCCGGAAAATCCGTTCTTGTGAGTACTGGGGTTGCCAACATCTTTTCCATGGAAAAATTGTTCTAGGTATGCGGCGCACATTCTATGCCAGCCACCGGAATTGTCAACAAAATAATTTTATGACGTCCGTGTCCTCAGCGCGGACTGCCACACAGATTCCGTCGCCCGCACTGGCCAGCAAAATTACCGGCGCGCGGAGACCTGGTCATTCGATTCGATGATCCGGTTTCCCTCTGGTTCGACCAAGGATCCGTGACCACACCTCTGTGTTGTCCAACTCGCCCCAGCATTTTGAGGGTCATATACGCAAGCCATCACCATATTTTGTCAAACTTCGATCCATTTCTAAAGAAGACCGGAAACTTCAAACAATTTCTTGGCTAAAGCGGTTTAACAA
>JBDRBD010000202.1:0-6378 GCA_043823025.1 Candidatus Omnitrophota bacterium
CGTATTCCAGGCTCTGGGTCTGCCCCTGGGCATCTCCGGCTTGGCGCGCCATCCCCGAAAGGACGACCATCGACCCGGGGATGGCAACGGCCAGGATGACCATCGCGACAATCACCTCGACCAAGCTGAACCCCTTTTTCATTACGTCCCCTCCTGCGGAACGGGCGGTCTCTCCCTCAAAAAGATCGACTTGAAAATAGTCACGGGTTTTCCGCGGTTCGCCACCGTCAGGGCAAGTTCAATATGGCCTATCCGGACTGCATCAACATGATCCAAAATAATATAAGAGCTTGAATCTTTGATCTCCCCCACAGACGTCCCGTCACTCGCATCATCGTCAAAATACCGAACCATCAGGTAATCAGTCGTTGTATTCCCCGGCCCCGCATAGACGAGCGTGTCCACGAGCGTCGTCCCGGACCACTCCTGCCGCACAAAGCAATAGCCGCACGAGCCGATAGACGGGGAAGGCGTCATCCAACGATAAACATAATATTTGGATGGAGTTGACGGGTCCGGAAAATAGGCAAACCGCGTATTCTGCTCCTGACCCGAAACGAAGTAGGTCCTGCTGTAATAGACAACATTTTGCCACGGAGCCCCCGATACCACGCCAAAATTGTGGTTGGTCCCCGCCCGGAGAGCTAGTTGAAGATCGCTCGCAATCTTCTCCATCGCCAGGTTCGCCTGCTGATACGACTCTTTTCCGCCCATGATCTCAAGCCCACTATCAATCATCCCGTTGATAAGGCCAAAAAATACCCCCACGGTGATCCCCAAAACCACCAGGACCATGACCAGTTCGATAAGCGTAATCCCTTTTTTCGTCATAAGCTACCTTTCAACCGTCACCTGTCCGGTCTCCTTCATGATATAGATTATCCGCCAGGGGGTCGAGTTTTCGAGGCGTTCGTTGATCACGACATATCCGACAGCGTTCAGTCGAAGATTTGGGTTACTGGCATCAGCCGAGTACGGAATCCCCTGCGCGTCAAAAACCAGATACGTCCACCCCCCTGCGTTGAAAGGGGCCGCGGTCGACCAGGACCCGGACGGTGTCGACAGAAACGTATAAGCTATCCAAAGTCCCCGAAATTCACGGTCGCCGACGCCGGGACTACCGGGAACCCATAATGTTTTATAGAATGTTTTCGAAGGTTCAAGGGGATCCGCCACCATGTTCGCCACGCTTCCCGTATAGATAGTGTAGCTATGTTCATTGGTATTATTACAAAAGGAGATGGTCTGGGGTGAGCCCGTTTCCATGGCGAGTTTTCGGGCATACCGGATGTGAGAGGCAATCTCCGCTGCGGCCGCATCAAGCTGCCAATTAAGCTTCATCTGGTTAATTCTGGGGATGGCGACGAGACTTAAGATCGCGAGGATCGTGAGCGTCACCACCCCCTCAACGAGCGTGAGCCCCTGATGATTTGCCTTAAAATCTGTCTTATTCATCTGCCGATCCATCCTCAAAATCTACATTCTCCATTTACGTTCGTACTCGCCCAGATATCGCCGTTAAGGTTGTTATAGAACCATCCGGCCTGTGTCAGCGCGCAAATCGTCCCTTTGGGAAATCCGTCGCAGGCATAGACGTCGTCCGGCCTTGTCTTTCCCGCCGCGACGGCCCACGGATTTTCGGGGGTGTCTTGATTCGGGAGAATGTGCGGGGCGGAACAAGGAGTCAGCCATTTACCGTCTACAATTTGGCACGTGACCGGATACCCAGCATTCTGTCCCGTCGCGTATCGGCGGCTCGCCCGGCCCGCTGCGATTTCCTTTGCGCTATACTGAAGGATCGCGGAACGCAAGAGGGCCACCGCCCCTTGCGCCTTGGCGTTCCTGGCCTGCGTCCGAAGATCCCGGAAGACCGGAATGGATACTGCGGCGGCAAAGGCAAGGATCCCGATTGCGATGCACATTTCATACAGGTTAAAGCCGCCACACCGCTTTTTCCGCAGCATCTTAAACTCCTGGACTAATAAAAATGCCAAGCCTTCGGCAGCTTGGCAGTCGTAACCTCTGGAAAACCCCCCATCCGTTCTCATCGGCACGCTTGGCGATCATACCCCAGGGCTTTAGACCCATAGCTTTGCGTCCTGCGGTTTCCCGCAGTTTGCCTTTTTCGACTCTTCCCCTAACTTAAAGTATATCTCATAACCTTCCCTCTGTCAAGGACAAAAATAACGTAACTCTTTACGCTACTTATTGTTAAATTTACCATTTACCCCTTTCCCAAGTTTTTCTTCAATCCATGCCTTCACTTCCAATAGATGCTCATGAGAAGGGTCTTTTTTCAGCCCTTCCTCCACTAACTGGAGCGCTTTTTCCTTTTCCCCCAGTTCCCAGTGGGCATGGGAAAGTTCCACATAAGTTTCCATGTTTGCCGGCCAGTTCGCGCCGATGAGCGCTTGTTCGAAATAGGGAATCGCCTCACGCCACCTTTTTTGACTATTCCGCAACACACCCATATTGTGGAGAAGGATGCTGTCCCTGGGCATTTTTTTAAGTGCTATCAAATAACGGGCCTCCGCCTCTTCAATGCGCCCATGGTCGTAATCGATGCTTCCCAAGTTGACATACGGAGCCACTTTCGTTGGCTCAATCAAAAGTGCTTTCTGAAAGGCCGCCTCCGCCTCTTCCGGGTAGCCGGCATTTTTATAGGCAAGTCCCAGCTGATTGTAAGCACGGGAACTCCAGGGGGCAAAGCGCACGGTTTGCTCAAAGAAAACAATCCGGTCGCGGTATTCCCCGTTTCTCCAGATGACCAGGGAAGAAAACAAGATAAGGACGGTGCCGAAAAAGAGTAGCCCTTTGTTTTCACGAAGCAAACCTTCCTCGTTCACAAGAAACCCTCCGAAGCGCAGGGCCAAAAGCATAATCATCCCGACGCTTGCAAAATAGAGGAAGTGTTCGGACACGAAAAGCTGGAAACTCCCCAGATAAATCGGAAAGATTTGGAGGACCGGAAGGAGCATCACAAAAATCCAGAGGAACCAAAACCGTTCCTCCGGTTTCCGGAAACGGATGAGAATCCAGATGACGATGAGGAAAAGAAGCGCCCATTCTAAGACCAGCTGATAGACCGAAAGCGCTTTGTAGGAAATCATATGCTCCATATGGGTGGGCCACGGGAAAAACCACATTTTAAGATACGCAAAAAGAAGCTTGGGAATGGTCAAAAGCCGGATCGGAAGACGCGGGATATCCAGAAGTGTTTTGAGTGGAATTTGAACCGAAACAAGCTGCCGGAAAAAAGCCCATCCCAGAAACACAAAAAACATCCCCAAAAGAAGGACCCCTTCCGCAAGTCTCAATTTTTCTTTCTTCCTTTCGACCAAGAGGAGATGGCCCAGGATGACTGCCGGGAAAAAGGCGGCCATCTCTTTTGAAAGAAGCGCGCCGCCATAGCAAAAAACGGATAACAGATAGGGCCAAAATTTCCTGCCGCTCCGTCCCAAAAGATACAAATGGAAGCTTGCCAGGACAAAGAAAAAAGGAATCAAATCGACCCGTCCGGGGATATAAGTCACCGCCTCCACGTGGGCGGGGTGCGCCAGAAAAAGGAAAGCCCCCAGAAAGGCAAGCGGGGGCTTTTTGAGAATCCTCAAAAGGAGTCCGTACACTAAAAGTGTATTGAAAAGGTGAAGGAGGAGGTTCGTCAAGTGATAGCCGAAGGGATTCTTCTTCCAGAGAAGATAATCGGTTCTGAGTGAAAGTGTAATGAGGGGGCGGTAGAAACGGCTGAACCCTTCGCTTGAGGGAAGAAAGGATTTTCCGAAAATTTCATCCCCCAGGGAAGCATTGTGGACCCTAAGATCCCCCAGGATCAAAAAATCTTCATCCCAGATAAAAGGGGTCCTGAGGCTATTCCAGTAAAGAATGACCCCGAGAAGAACAAGAAACAGTACCCAGAGTGAATTTTTTTGTCCCATTTTCCCCTTCATGTTACTCTTTCCGAAGCCTTTCCTCAATCCACCGCTTGATATTCTGAACGATGGGGCTTTCGGGATCTCTTGCAAGCCCCTGGCGGGCCGCTTCAAGCGCTTTTTCCTTTTCCCCCAGTTCCCAGTAAGCGTGGGCCTTTTCAGAATAAGCGCACATATAATCGGGATTGGCCTTGAGGGCCTTTTCATAAAATGGAAGTGCCTTTTCCCATCTCCCGTCAGCGGCTTCCATGTTTCCGAGATTGTAAAGAACGATGGGGTCTTCGGGCATCAACTCAAACGCCTTTTGAAAATATTTCCTTGCCTTCTCCATTTCTCCCTGCCTCTTATACAAAAAGCCGACATTGATATAAGGCATATGATCCATGGGGTCCAGGGAGATGGCTTTCAAAAATTTCTCTTCGGCCGTCTTTGGGTCGCCTGCAGCAAGATACGCAAGACCAAGCTGGTTGTGAAAACGAGCACTCCATGGAGCATGACGGACCGCCTGTTCAAAAAACGTAATCCGATCCCGATAGTCTCCGTTCCGCCAGATGACCAAGAAGGAAAAACAGACCAAAATCGCACCCAAGAGAAAGGTCCCTTTGGGGTAAGGTAGAGGGTTTTCTTTTGAACTCACAAAGAAATGACCAAAACGGCTCGAAAGAAAGCCAATGATCCCGACACTCGAAAAATAGAGAAAATGTTCAGCGATAAAAAGATAACGACCACCCAGCATGTAGATGGGAATAATTTGGAGGACCGGGAGTAACGTCACCGCAATCCAAAGGAGCCAAAATCGTTCTAGTCTTTTGCGGAAAAAAAGGAGAAGGCAGGAAAGGGAAAAAAGAAGAAGACTCCACTCAAGAATGAGGGTTTTGACGCTAAGGACTTCGATGGGGATGGCCCGTTCTACATACAGAGGCCAAGGAAAAAACCAGATCTTGGTATAGGCAAACAGAATCTCAGGGATAACGAAGAGCCGGAGCGGAAGTCTCGGAAGATCCAAAAGGGCCTTGAGGGGAATCTGGACAGAAACATAACGTCTGAAAAAAAACCAACCCACAAAAAGAAAGAGCATGCCGATGAAGAGAAGGCCTTCCGCTCCTCTCCACTTTGTCTTCCGGGGCTCCACCCAAAGCGCATGTCCGAGGAGAATAAGAGGGAAAAAAGCAGCCATCTCCTTTGAAAGAAGCGCCAAGCCGTACGAGACGCAGGACAAAACATAAGGCCAGATTTTTTTTTCGGCGTCTCGTCCCGTCAGGTACAAATGGAAACTGGAGAGGACGAAGACAAGGGAAATTAAGTCAACGCGGCCGGGGATATAGGTCACCGCCTCGACATGGGCAGGGTGCGCCAGGAAAAGGAAAGCCCCGATGAAGGAAAGGCTTTGCTGCCTGAAGAAGCGCATGAGCAATGCATAGACCAGAAGCGTATTCAAAAGATGAAAAAAAAGATTCGTCAGGTGGTAGCCTACGGGATTGAATTGCCAGAACATGTGGTCGATTCTAAAAGAAAGGGTAATGAGCGGCCGGTAATACCTTTCAAAGATGGAAACCCCGCCCCAAAAAGGCTTCCAAAAAGGTTTCAGAAAGACATCCGGAAGACGAGACCAATGATGGACTCTTGGATCGCCGATAATGAGGTCTTCTTCATCGCAAAGAAAAGGGGTCCTGAGGCTATTCCAGTAAAGAACGCTTCCCAATAGAACAAGGAATGCGACCCAGACCAAGTGTTGGCGTTTCATGAAGTCTCCGAAAAAGGCAATAAAAAAGCCGGGGGCCTTAACATTCCCCCAGCTTTTTCATTGAAACTGCCTTTTGTTAGAAGGTATTCTCCGCTACCCCTCCCGTGCTGGCAGAGGTGTTGGCGTAAACGAGACCTGACGCAGAGTCATACCGCCATCCGGCCGCGACCGCTGTGTCAATGGCGCGCGTTGAGGTACCTCCTGAGGTCAGATTATCTCTGTTGCCTCCGCAATGAGTTCCGCCACCCGCACTGCCGCACCACGGGTTATCCGGCGTATCTCCGTTTTCCATCGCTTTTGGCGTAGTCGTGTTGTCTGCCACATCCAGCATTTGGTTTAACGACGGATAAGATCCGGCGCGTCCGTCAGCAAGCTCGCTCGCTCTATAAATGGCAATGGCGCTCCGAAGTCCCCCCAAAGCCCCTTGGACACCTGCATCTCTTGCCCGACCGGTCAGATTCTGGAATGCAGGGATTGCCACCGCGGCAAGAATCGCCAGAATCGTGATCACGATGACCAGTTCAATCAACGTGAAACCACGATGAGTCCGTTTGATGCTTTT
This sequence comes from Candidatus Omnitrophota bacterium, assembly GCA_043823025.1. Taxonomy (GTDB): domain Bacteria; phylum Omnitrophota; class Gorgyraeia; order JACQQV01; family JACQQV01; genus JBDRBD01. Next base: position 6,236 of record JBDRBD010000202.1, read on the forward strand.
TCCCATAAAGGTAACCTCCCTTCTTAATGTCCTCGATTGTAACACAAAGTTACAGTCAAATCAAGGATTCTTTTTTTGCAAAGTGGCATTTTTCAAAACGCTGAAAAGACGCTTTGAAAAAAAATGCCAAGCATTCAGCTTGG
>JBDRBD010000203.1:0-5461 GCA_043823025.1 Candidatus Omnitrophota bacterium
GTGAGACATACTCCACCAGTTTCGGGGCGGCCTCGCGGTAGGTCAGCGGGCGGTGGTTTTCTTCCGGGACGCGCATCCAGGACCCGAGATGCACTTCATAAATCGCCAGCGGCGCGTTCAGCTGATGGTGCCGCCCACGGCTTGCCATCCAGGCCTGGTCCTTCCACTCATAGGCCAAGTCCCACACAACCGAAGCCGTCTTCGGAGGCACTTCATAAAAAGTTGCGTAAGGATCCGCCTTTTGGATTTTGTATCCGTGGTGATGGGAAACAATGAAGTATTTGTAAAGCGCGCCCTTCCCGATCCCCGGAATGAACCCTTCCCAAATCCCGGATTGACCTCGCGGACACAACGGATGACTTTTCTTATTCCATCCGTTGAATTCCCCGATGACGTAAACTTCCTTTGCGTTCGGCGCCCACACGGAAAAAATCGTGCCCGCCTCGCCATTCACCGTCCAGAGGTGAGCTCCCAATTTCTCATAGAGCCGGAAATGGCTTCCTTCGTTGAAAAGGAAAAGGTCATCCTGCGTCAAAAGACCTTGGTCATAGATCATACGGGATGCAGTGCTTGATTTCATCGTTTCGCTTCTCCTCTCCTGAGACGATTGACTTCACGGACCAAATCGATGATGGCCGATGAGGCGGACCAAGTTTCAAAGGAGCGGCGCGCTTTCCGCCGCCAGTTCTGCAGCCTCCGGCTGGTCCCGGGAACATTCTGCGGTTTTGTTTCAAGCCACAGATCTTCGAGGCTTAATAAAAGCACCCCGGCGGCGCTGGACCCAAGCCATCTCAAAAGTCCCTTCAGCACTTCGAAATCCGAAGATGCGCCTCGAGCCAGATAACCCCGACGCAAAAGCTGGTCCGTAAGGGTCCTTCGGAGGCGTCTCCGCTTCTCCGCCTCCCTGCGCGCCCCTTTCCGGTTCAAAAGGCCGAGGCGAACGCGCTCGCCGATGTCCAGCCCTCTCCAGAATGCGGCAAAAGTCGGCATATCATGGGTGTTGAGACTCGCGACCGCATTCGCGGGTATTTTCGGGAGTCCCTTCGGGGAATCGGGCTGTAATTCATATTGCACCACAAACATCTTCTGGAGGCCGTGCCGGTCCATGGCGGCATTGACTTCGGGGGGAACGGTCCCAAGATTTTCCCCGACGATCACAGAACGGCTCCGGCACGACTCAAGACAAAGAATCGCATAGAGCTCTTCCGACGGATAACGGACGTAAACCCCGTCCGCCGGCTTCATTCCCTCCGGAATCCAGAAAAGCCGATGAAGTCCCATCACATGATCCAGCCGCAGAAAATTCGCGTAAGCCAGCGAGCGACGGAGACAGGCGATAAAATACCGGTGTCCCTCCTCTCGAATCGCCTCAGGATGAAGCGGCGAAAATCCCCAATCCTGCCCTTTGGTAAAAAACGCATCAGGCGGCGCGCCGCCTGAAGCACCCGTCGCAAAAAGATGGCGGTGACGCCAGAGATCATAGCCCCCGGGATTCACCCCGAGCGGAAAATCAAGATAAAGCCCCCGATGGGGCCGTGAAAACTTCTCGGAAAGAAGTCCCATCTGTTCATGGCAGGCCCACTGTGTATAAAGATGATACTGCATCGTTTCCTTTTCGTAATCTCCTTCCTTGAGCAACCCCTCCCGGGGAATTTTTGGCCAACCCTTCCAGGACTTCCGATAATGTTCGGAGGCGGCGCGAAAACGCGCATAATCTTCCGCCTGAGGATGCTCAGCCACAAAGCGCTGGAAGCGTCTCCGACGCACAGGGCTTCCATTGGAAAAAAAAGACCCGGCGAGATGTTCCAACACATTCCGCTTCAACCGCATCTGGCCTCGATAGTCCACGTAAGAAGTGCCCTGGAACTCGCGGAGGGCTTTCTGGTAACGGCCGCTTTCCAGGATGGCCCGAGCTTTGGGTGACCGCAAAAGTTCCGGAAGTGTTGCAGGGTCCAAATAAAGCTCGTTCCAGAAAAGGCGGCTCACGGGAATGTATGGACTCGGCTCAAAGCATTCATCCAGAAACACTGAAAACAGGGGCAGTGTTGCGACGGTCGTGCCGCCGTGATGATCGACCCATTCCAGAAGCGAGAAGAGCCCTGTAAAATTTCCGCTTTGCCCCTTTTTCTCAGAGACATGCGCATAAAGCGGCAAAAACACTCCCCACGACCGGGAATGTGTTTCCCTATAGGCCTTCTTAGGTGCAGCGATGAGAAGACTCTCACAAAACCGGCCTCCGAGTTCCAAGGCAATGCGGTGATATCCCCATGGCACTCGCTGCGAGAGAGAGAATCGCTTTTTTAGGTAACGGACGCCGCCGATGGAAATCGCGGCTGTCGTCGGCAGGTCTTTTAGCCGGACAGCGTATTCCCGCACCCTGCCCTTTTCCTCGAGCAAAGACACGGCGGCTTTTTCCTCTGAAAGCGATGCCGGGAAGCGAAACTCTAAGGATGCCGGGGCACCGTCCCATGCCGCGCCAACAGGCTCCAGCACACGCCGCCATAACGCTTGCTGGCGCATCGAAAGAGCTTCGGAGACGTCGCGGGGTTTTTCCGCAGGACATCCTAACATCTTGAGCGTCGCCAACAAGACTTCGGGAGAAGCGATGCGATGACGGCGGAGCAGATCCCAGTATTCCGTCTGGATGCCGTAAGACTGGGCAAGAATTTCAAGTTGAGAAAGCCGTCTTCCGCTTCCCATGGGTTATCCTGTTGATTCAACCAAATGGAGGATTCCTTCCAACGGGATCTTGACCCATTCAGGGCGATTGTTTAATTCGTAGGCCAACTCATAAATCGCTTTCTCAAGAAGGTAGGCATGCAAAAGAACTTCAAGTTCCTCCGGCTTTTTTGGGAGAAAAGGTGCTTCTTTGGCTGTTTCAAAATACGCCTTCAGGAACGTTGCGCTGACCCAGACATACCAAAACCGGGCCCAAGGCTCAAGGAACGAAATTTCTCCGGGGCCCAGAATTCCCGATGTATTCTTCTGGCTCTCCGCCTGGGCGTAGAGGGCCGTGGAAGCGGCGTAGTGGAAAGAACGAATCATTCCCGCCACATCGCGAAGAGGCAAACTTTTTAATCGCCGCTCACTCAGCGAACGGGCCGGTTCTCCTTCAAAATCAATAATCACGAAGTCTTTCCCGGTATAAAGCACCTGACCGAGATGGTAATCTCCGTGGCAACGGATCCGGAGAGCAGAACTTTTGAGAGAAATCAAAGCTTGAAAACGTTTCAGAATTTCTTTTTCAAGCCCCAGAAGGTGTTCGCCCTTTTTCCGAAGATCTTCCGGCAAACGAGGAAGGCGTTTTCGTAAAAGTTGGAATGTCTGCAGCATCAAACTCCGCATGGATTGATACAGAGACCGCTGGTAAAACGACGTCAATGGCTCGGGCGAGAAATTAGGATCCTCTTTCTCGGAAGCCAGGGCCAAGTGGAGTTCTGCCGTCCGAGTTCCCAGCACTTTTGCGGATTCCAGATAGGACCCGATCTGCTCGATGGCAAACGAAGAAACCTCTTCTGTGGCAACGGCCAATAGTTTCTTGTGGGAAATGCCTGATTCCGACACCGCTGACGCAGACAGATTTTTACGGTGCGCGATGACATCCTCGAAGTAGTGCTCCAACGCTTCCAACGTATACTCCCACGCATCGCCTTCATTGACGACAAAGTTCTGAAGTGCCGCAACCGTCGCAGGACTTCCCCGCCGGGTTTTTTGGAATACCAGAAAACCGATGAGGGATGGGATATGCGGGAATGCTACCCGTTCTGTCAAAAACTTTCCAATTTCAACATCGGGGTCCACTCCCTCCTCCAGCCGTCGGAATAACTTCAGAATCGCCAGATTCCCATAAACAACAGAACTATTGGTCTGTTCCGCAGTAAGGACTTTGGTTTCGAGAACTTGGACGCCCAGGTCTGGAATTTTCTGAAGTGCCTGCAGCGGGTAAGCCAACAGTTTGCCCGTTCTCCCCTTAAACTGACGCTTCTTCGTAATCGCCTGAAGCAGCAGTTGACAAAACGCCGGATCATACATCGCATCGTAAAGCACACCTTCTCCATTATCCGATTTGATCATTGCAACCGTTGCATGCGGAAACCACTCACAGATGGTTTTGACCCGCTCACCGGTTTCAAAGCACAGGGGCATTGTGTACACTTCGGGCTCCCCTTCGCGGTAATTCAGATGGACAAAAATGATAACACTCGAGATTGAAATGGGGATGATGTCCATGAGTTCCGCCGACCGGATCGGCCTGGCTTTTCCTCCAAACCACCGGCACCGCTGGAGATAGGACGGGAGAAGTCCCTCAAGAAGGGTCTCCCCCTCAGGTTGAAAAATGGAGGCCCATTCACCCGGGACTTCGAGGGTGGGGGCTCCCGAGGAAACAACGGCCTGAATGGCCTGGTCCATACGTTGTTTTTCGAGAGAAAACCAGTAGAACGTATGGGGCCCCAAGATAATAAAATAAGGGAGTTCCCCGATGGGCGGGAAGTGGGCCTGGCCAAATAATTCCACCGGGGTCATTCCCTTGAACGCGGAGAGATTGAGCTCCGCATATTGGGTGAAGCGCGAAAGATTGGCCACGACCAAGATTGTTTCTTCCTGATAGTGACGGGTGAATACAAAGACCTTCCGGTTTTCCGGATGCAGAAATTCGATAGTGCCCCGCCCGAACGCCTGATAGCGCCGGCGCAGAGCGATCAGCCGCCTCGTCCACCAGAGGAGTGAGCTGAGGTTATTCTGCTGCGCCTCCACGTTGATCGCTTCGTAATGATACTCGGGGTCAATAATGATCGGCAGATAAAGTTTCTGCGGATTGGAGCGCGAAAATCCTGCGTTTCGGTCTGCGCTCCACTGCATCGGCGTCCGAACGCCGTCCCGGTCTCCGAGATAGATATTGTCCCCCATTCCAAGTTCATCGCCGTAGTACAATACCGGGGTGCCGAGCATCGAGAAAAGGAGCCCGTTCATCAGCTCGATTTTCCGGCGATTATTCCCCAGGATCGGGGCCAGCCGGCGACGGATCCCGAGATTAATCCGCATTTGAGGATCACTGCCGTACACCCGGTACATGTAGTCCCGTTCCTTGTCCGTCACCATTTCCAGCGTCAGTTCATCGTGATTTCTCAAAAAAGTCGCCCATTGGCAGCTTTCGGGAATCGGCGGCGTCTGCTGGAGGATTTCGACGACGGGATAGCGGTCCTCCAGGCGGCTTGCCATAAAAAGACGGGGCATGAGCGGAAAATGAAAGGCCATGTGGCACTCGTCGCCCTTTGCAAAATAGGCGCTGGCATCCTCCGGCCACTGATTTGCCTCGCCTAATAACATCCGGTTCTTAAAATTCCGGTTGACATGATTCCGAAGTTCCCTCAAGAATGCATGCGTCTCGGGAAGATTTTCGCAGTTCGTTCCTTCCTGCTCATAGAGATACGGCACCGCGTCCAAACGCAATCCATCCACG
>JBDRBD010000204.1:0-2611 GCA_043823025.1 Candidatus Omnitrophota bacterium
GCATCTGTGGCAATTGGAAACGCTGGGTATCCCTGTTGCGTCCGATTTGGAAGGGACTCTCTGGATTCATCCCGACGCTGAGAAAAATCTCAGGGAGCGGCTTTTGGATACGGGGCTTCAAAGGGACAGTTCCTTTATCCTCATGAGTCCCGGGTCCAAAAGCGACTTGAAGCGATGGAACGCTTCCTCGTATGCCGCAGTCTCGGACCGCCTTTATCAGGATAAGAAAATTCCCGTTGTGCTTGTCGGAGAAAAAAACGATCAGCCCTTTACCGATGCGATCAGTGCTTCAGCGCATAGGCCGTTGTATTCCTTGGTCGGTCAGACGTCGATCCCTGAATGGGTTGTTATGGTCCGGGATGCAGCGCTTCTCATCACCAATGACAATGCCGCGCTCCATATCGCGAGTCTTTTAGGAACGCCGACGGTGGCAATCTTTGGACCTACCGATCCTCGGAAATACGGCCCGCGCGCACCGAAACATCGGGTGGTCCGCAGGGACCTTTTTTGTGCACCCTGTGAAAAACCCCGTTGTCCCTACCATCATGAGTGCATGGAACAACTTCCGGTCGAAGAGGTCTATCAGGCATGCGTCGATCTGCTCAGCCCGCTTTGAAGCGAATACTTCTCGTCCGTCCGGACCGTGTCGGAGACGTCCTTCTTTCAAGTCCAAGTTTCGAGGCCGCCCGGAAGGCCCTCCCGGAGGCCTTTCTGATTGCGCTGGTCGCGCCCCATTCCCGCGAGATTGTTGACCTGAATCCGCATTTGAATGGATACGTACTGCTGGATAAAAAAGGCAACCACAGGGGACTTTTTGGAATGCTCCGCTTTGTCCGCGAATTGCGGCGTTATCACTTTGATACAGCCGTGGTACTGCACGGAACGCGCCGTGTGCATCTAGCGTTGGCTCTGGCAGGGATCCCGCTCCGCGTCGGATACGACCGGAAATGGGGATTCCTCTTGACAAGACGGTTGAAAGATGTCAAGGTCTTTGGAGAAAAACACGAAGCAGAGTATTCCCTGGATCTCCTCCGCGCTCTGGGGCTTACCGTTGAAACCGCCTCGGTCTATATGCCGACGACGCATGAATCGGATGTCCGGATCGAACGGTTTTTAGAGGAACAAGGCGTTGGCCCGAAAGACCGCCTCGTGGCGATCCATCCCGGCGCCAGCTCCGTTTCGAAACGATGGATGAGCGAGCGCTTTGCTGAAGTAGGGGATTGCCTTCGGGAATGGGGCTACCAGGCGGTGATCGTGTCAGGGCCCCAGGATGCGGAGGCAGGGCGCGCGGTCCTTCGGGCCATGAAACGACCCGGCGTGGATGCCTGCGGGCAGACCACCGTAAGAGAACTGGCATCGCTTTTTAAAAGGGCTGAACTTCTGATTTCAAACGACTCGGGACCGGTGCATGTCGCCGTCGGGGTCGGGACGCCGGTCGTGTCGATTTTCGGCAGGAACCAGCCGGGGCTTTCCCAAAAACGGTGGGGCCCTCTAGGGAAAAGGGATGTTGTCCTCCAGAAGGAAGTGGGGTGCTCTGCGTGTGCGGCGGATGACTGCCCGATTGACTTTGAATGCCTTCGCTCCCTCACCGTCGAGGAGGTGTTAGAGGCGGCCCGGCGGATTCTTGGCGCGCGGATTCCCACGGATTCTTAGGACGCGGATTTTCGCGGATCTCCGCGTTAAGATTCAAGTTTCAAAAGTCTTATAACGTCTCATGAAGAAGGGAACGTAATGCGGTTACGTTTGTTTTTGCTCATCTTTTTTTTGACTTTTTCCGTTTCCGGATGCGCCGGTTTTGTCCGCTTTACCCAGAAGCGTGAATTGACAAAGGAAAGAAGGGAGGCCGTTTCGCTGGATGCATTGGCGACGCCGGTCCTCCAGTTTTCCGAAGGCGAGAAACTGGAATATGACATCCGCTGGATGGGGATGAGTGTCGGGACGGGCCGTCTGGAAATTCAGGCCATTGAACCCTACGAAGGCCGTCAAGTGTTCCATATTGTCATGCGGACGGAATCGAACTGGTTCCTCTCTTCCTTTTATCCCGTGAAAGATGAAATTCATACCTACATCGACACGGAAAAACTGATTCCCTACAAGTTCCGGAAAATCCAGAGGGAGGGCGGTTATCGGGCAGATGAAGAAATGCGTTACGACCAGGAAAATCACAAAGCGTCCTACCGCTCCCTCCTGAACAACAGCTCCAAGGAAATGGAGATTCCGCCGGCTGTTCAGGATTCCCTCAGCACGCTCTACTATTTCCGCACGCTTCCCCTGGAGATGGGGAAATCCGTTTTCATCGATGTCAATGCCGACGAAAAGAACTGGCGCCTGGAAATTCAGGTTCTCAAGTCAGGACTTTTGGCGCTTCATGGGAAAGAAGAGACTCCCGCCTTTCTTGTCGAGCCGCTTGCAAAATTCCACGGGGTTTTCATCCGGAAGGGGAGGATGCAAATCTGGTTCAGTCTGGATAAAAGGCGGATCCCGCTCTATATGAAGGCGAATATTCCCTTTGGCATCGTGGAAGTGGTCCTCAAAAAGAGACTCTGAAACGCGGATGGCCGCAGATTTGTTGCGGATTACCGCGGATTTAGCGTCTGGAATATCCGCGGAC
>JBDRBD010000205.1:0-5745 GCA_043823025.1 Candidatus Omnitrophota bacterium
AGCGGATTTGGGTGATGCGCAAAGTCCTCAATGAACTGAATTCCATCGAAGCGATGGAGCTTTTAATCGAGAAGCTGTCCAAGACAAAGAGCAACATGGACTTTCTGAAATCACTGAATCAGTAACAGGGAAGGAGCGTTCCTTGAAAGAAAAAATTCATCCATCTTACTATGAGACGACGATCACCTGCGCCTGCGGTGAGGTGATTCACACCCACTCGACGCGCAAAAATATCCGCGTTGAAATTTGCAGCAAGTGTCATCCCTTCTTCACCGGAAAGCAGAAGTTTGTGGACACCGCCGGCCGCGTGGTGAAGTTCATGCGGAAATATAAGAAGGAAAAAAAGGAATCGTGATTCATTTTAAGGAACTTGAGGAAAAACTGAGGCAGTACGAAACCCTCGAAGGGAGCCTTTCCCAGCCCGACATTCTCTCAGACACCGCAAGATACCAGAAGGCGGCGCGAGAGATGGCGGCATTAGCGCCCCTTGTCAAAATTTTCCGGGAGTACCAGCAACTTGCCGCACAGATCCAAGAGGTGCAAAAGTTGATTGCTTCTCATCCCCGCGACCCGGAAATGAAAACGTTGGCCGAAGAGGAGCTGAAGACGTTGGAATCCAGACAGTCCGAGCTGCAGGCGTCCCTGGAAGAAGAGCTGATCGGAGAGGATCCCGAGGCGCATCGGAACGTCATTATGGAAATTCGGGCGGGGATCGGCGGCCTCGAGGCAAGCCTTTTTGCGGCGGACATGTACCGCCTGTATTACAAATATGCCCTGCAGCATCATTGGAAAGCGGAAGTCATGGACAGCCATCCGACCGATGCGGGGGGGCTCAAAGAAATCATTTTTTCTATCGAGGGAGACGGTGTTTACCGTCATTTCAAATTTGAAAGCGGCGTTCATCGCGTCCAGCGCGTTCCAGCCACCGAGGCCTCCGGTCGCATTCATACCTCTGCGGTCACGGTGGCTGTCTTGCCGCAGGCTGAGGAAGTGGAAGTGGACGTGAAGCCGCAGGATCTCCGCGTGGATGTTTTTCGTGCTTCCAGCAAGGGAGGGCAGGGCGTCAATACCACCGATTCTGCCGTCCGGATTACCCATTTGGCAACTGGAATTGTTGTGACCTGCCAGGATGAGCGGTCCCAGTTAAAAAACAAGCAAAAGGCGATGAAAGTGCTCCGGGCGCGTCTTCTGCAGAAAATGAATGAGGAAACGAAGGAAAAAATCAGCCAGGAGCGGCGCGCGATGATCGGAACCGGGGACCGGAGCGAAAAAATCAGGACGTATAATTTTCCGGACAGGCGCGTCACGGATCATCGGATTAATCTGACGCTTTTTCGTCTTGAGGAAATTCTGGAAGGGGATTTGGACCTCCTGGTCACTCCTCTTCGCGAAGAAGAACGGAAACGCCGGTTGTCCCAGTTCCAAGGAAAGGGATGAAAATGGGTTCCAGTCCGCGGCAGCTTCTTCGGGAAGGAGAGTTGCGTCTTAACACAACCCATTCTCCCAGAATATGTTGCGAATGGGTCCTCTCAGAACTTCTCGATACGGGTCGAACAGCCCTTTATCTTGAAGAGAGAACAGTTCCTCAGGAAGTTTGCCAGAAATATTTCCAAATCATCAATGCAATCCGCGAAGGCCATCCTTCCCAATACCTCGTTGGGAAAGCGAGTTTTATGGGGGATGAATTTTGGGTGACGCCCGACTGCTTTATTCCGAGGCCTGAAACAGAAGTTTTGGTGGAAGCCTGTTTAGACTATTTTCAGAGATTCGGGAAAGTGCGGGCCGGACGCGAAAAGGGGCTTCTTTGGGTGGATATCGGAACAGGGAGCGGATGCATCGCAATTTCTTTGACAAAAAGGAGTTCGTGCAGTAAAATGCTCGCAATTGACCTTGTGGAAAAAACGCTCAGGGTTGCCCGGCAGAATGGGCAGCAGCACGGGGTTTCTGACAGGATTCTCTGGGTTTGCGGTGACCTTTTCGGTCCCCTCCCAAAAGGGTTCGAGGCAGACGCCATTGTCTCCAATCCTCCCTACATCCCCTCCGGGCAAATGGATTTTCTTCCACCAGAAGTCCGTCGTGAGCCAAGAATGAGTCTTGAAGGAGGGGAATCGGGGCTTCATTTTTATGAACGGATTGCGGAAGAAGTGCCCCCTTATCTCGCGGAAGAGGGTTTTCTTTTTCTTGAAATCGGAGATTACCAGGAAGCCCCCGTGAGGGGCATTTTTTCAGAAAGCGCTTTTCGGCTTCTTGAAGTTCGCAACGACCTGTGCGGAAGGCCGAGAGTCATGATTTTTCAAAAGGGATTTCATGGATAGACTCGTCATTGTAGGCGGGAAAAAACTGAAAGGGACCGTCTCTGTGTATGGGGCCAAGAACTCAGCCCTTCCGCTTCTGGCGGCGACGCTCCTGACGGATGAACCGTCGGTCCTCACCAATGTGCCCGTCGGTTTGAAAGACGTCCAAACAATGGTCCGGGTCCTGAAGTCTCTCGGTGTGGCGGTCGAAGTCGGGGAAAACGCGATTCATGTCAATCCCAGAGCGTATGAAGGGTGGGAAGCCCCTTATAAGTTTGTCAGCACGATGCGCGCCTCCGTCTGCGTTCTGGGGCCTCTTCTTGCCAAACAAAAGAGGGCGCGTGTGTCACTCCCCGGAGGATGCATCATCGGTCCGAGGCCGATTGATCTTCACCTCAAAGGTCTCCGCGCGATCGGAGCGGATATCGCACTGGCTCACGGCTATGTGGTGGCGCGCGCCAAAGAGCTCATCGGAAATCATATTTATCTGGGGGGTGCATTTGGATCCAGCGTCCTGGCGACGGCCAATGTGCTGATGGCGGCTACCCTGGCGAAAGGAAAAACGGTGATTGAAAACGCAGCCTGCGAGCCGGAGCTCGTCGACCTTTCGCATTTTCTGATGAAGATGGGAGCCAAGATTCAGGGGGTCGGCTCAAAGACCCTTGAAATTGAAGGTGTCAAATCCCTCCATGGCGCAAAACATGATATTATCTCAGATCGCATCGAGACAGGCACTTTTCTTTTTGCGGCGGCTATTACGGGCGGGGATATCACCATTCGCGGCGGGAGGGCTGATCATTTGGGGGCCGTGATTGATAAAATGGAGGAGACGGGCGTGTCGGTGACGACGACAAAGGACGGGCTCCGCGTCCGGCCGTCGAGGTCGCTCCGTCCCATCGATATTACGACATTGTCTTATCCCGGTTTTCCGACCGATCTTCAGGCGCAGGCCATGGCGCTTTTGAGCGTGACAGACGGGATCAGCGTCATCACCGAAAAAATCTACCCGGACCGCTTTATGCATGTAAGCGAACTGGGGCGCATGGGTGCGCAGATCCTTCTTGAAGGTCCGTCCGCGATTGTGAAAGGCGTCAGGCAATTGAGCGGGGCGCCTGTCATGGCTTCCGACTTGCGGGCTTCCGCCGCACTCGTCCTGGCGGGACTTGTGGCGAAGGGAAGGACGGAGGTTACGAGGATTTATCATTTGGATAGGGGCTACTCCCGGATGGAACAGAAACTGGATTCCTTGGGGGCTGAGATTTGGAGAGAAAAAGAAAAATAGGAGGCAATTTCATTGGCAGCGATTATTCGATTGAAGCGTTTGGGAACCAAGAAAAAACCGCATATGCGGATCGTCGTCTGTGATACACGCAATCCTCGGGACGGCCGTTTCATCGAAGAGATTGGTTATTACGACCCGAGTTTCAAGCCCGTGAAGCTTTCGATGAAGAAGGACCGGGTTCAGCATTGGTTGAAGCTCGGCGCGCGGCCTTCTCCAACCGTAAAAAATTTGATTCGAAAAGCCGGAGTTTTCAAGGAGAAGGAAGAGGCGTAAATGCCTCAAAGCGGCCCCATGGAAATTCAAATCCTGACGCTTTTTCCAGGAATGTTCAAAGGGCCCTTTGAAGAATCCATCCTCAAGCGGGCCCAGAACAAACGGCTGGTCAAGATTGACATTATCGATCTTCGCTCTTTTTCAAGGGATAAGCACAAAAAAGCCGATGACCGTCCTTTCGGGGGCGGACCGGGGATGGTTCTTTCGGTTGAGCCGATTTATCAAGCCCTCAGGGCCCTTCGCCGGAAGACCCCGAAACCTTACGTGATTTTGCTTTCGGCGAGCGGTCCATTGTTTCGCCAGAAAATGGCCCGGTTTCTTTCGAGAAAGCGCCGCCTCGTCATGATCTGCGGACACTACGAGGGTGTTGATGAGCGGGTGAAGCGCTGGGTCGACGCGGAACTTTCGATCGGGGATTATGTGCTGACCTGCGGGGAGATACCCGCGATGGTGATCACCGATAGTGTGGCGCGCTTGATCCCCGGTGTGCTTGGCGACAAAGACTCCGCCGGCTGGGAATCTTTTGAAAAAGGTCTTTTGGAATATCCGCATTATACACGGCCCAGTGCGTTTCGGGGCATGAAGGTTCCCAAAGTCCTTCTGTCGGGGGACCATCAAAGAATCGCCGAATGGCGCATGAAAAAGGCCGTTGAGCGGACGCTCAGAAACCGGTCAGAACTTTTGAATGAAGACGCGACTTAGCGAGTTCGGAAACGAGCTAAGTCGCTGTCTGAATTTACCCAGCACTTATTTTATGAGTTATCTCTTTAAAAATAAGTGCTGGGTAAATTCGCACAAACAGGGAAGCAACTCAGAGAAGATAAACTTACAGCGCTTTAAAGCGCTGTAAGTTTACTACTCATTGAAGGGAAATCAAAATGAACAAAATGGAACTGGTCGAGAAAAAACATCTCAAGAAAAACTTGCCATCTTTCTCGGTAGGCGACACCCTTCACGTCCTCGTCAAGGTTGTTGAGGGCGACAAGGCCCGTTTGCAGGCGTTTGAAGGCGTGGTGATTGCCAGAAAAGGATCCGGCACCCGCGAAATGATTACCCTGCGGCGCATTTCCTACGGGGAAGGCGTGGAGCGCAGTTTTCCTCTCCATTCTCCGTTTCTAGATAAAATCGAGGTCGTCCGTCATGGGAAAGTAAGAGGCGCGAAGCTCTATTATCTTCGCAAGCGGGTCGGCAAGGGAACAAAAGTAAAGGAAAAAGAGAGGGAAACCGAAGGAGGTCCTTTGGCTGAAGGTTCTTCTTCGGGAACGGCCGAGGAAACACAACTTGAAACGGAGCGTCCTTCCGCGTAGGCTCCTTTATTTCGAAAATAAGGCGAGGAAAAACGGCCATACCCTCATCTGCGGTTTGGATGAGGCGGGGCGGGGACCCTTGGCGGGGCCGGTCGTCGCTTCGGCGGTCATCCTGAAAAAGAAGCGTTTTGAGGCGCGTATCGACGACTCCAAATGCCTGACCGAGCGGCAGCGGAGCCGTGCTTTTGAAGAGATTATCCAATCGGCATTCATCGGAATCGGGCGCGTGGAGCCGGAGCTCATTGACCGCATCAATATCTTTCAGGCAAGTCGGTTGGCCATGGAGCGGGCGCTGGCGGACCTTGGCATCGAGGCCGATTTCCTTCTGATCGACGGCCATATTCCCGTCCAGACGCCCCAAAAGCGACAGTGTATTGTTCACGGGGATTCGCGTTCGCTCTCGATTGCTTGTGCATCCATTGTGGCCAAGGTGACACGGGACCGTTTGATGGAAGCATACGACCGGCAATATCCGAATTACGGGTTCAGGAAACATAAAGGGTACGCCACGGAACAGCATCTTGCTGCGCTCAAAATCTTCGGTCCCTCACCCATTCATCGGATGAGTTTTCGACCTGTAGGACTCCAG
>JBDRBD010000206.1:0-4979 GCA_043823025.1 Candidatus Omnitrophota bacterium
GACAATACGTTTTCGCCAGTTCATTATGGCCTCCCTTGTAGATAGTATATCATAATCCACCACCAAAAATCTTAGTTACGCTTTTAATGATCTGCTCGGGCTCGAAGGGTTTGACGATGTAGTCTAGGGCGCCGGCCTGGAGGGCGGCAGAGGCCGTTTCGACGGAATGGTACCCTGTTACAATGAGAACGGGCAGGTCCCGGTGGAGTTTCTTGATTTCCTTGAGGGCTGTCAGACCGTCCATCTTGGGCATTTTGATGTCCATGATGATGAAGTCCGGGCTTTTTTCCTGAAGATAAAGCAGGACGTCCTTGCCATTGGCGGCGAAGACGAGGTCATAATCATCCGCCAGAATCAGTTTGTAGGATTCGCGGATGTTGGGCTGGTCATCACAAATTAGTATCTCTTTCTTCATCATGTCCTCCTTCTACACTTTGCCTCGGGGTCTCCCTCGACTCCGCTCGGGATGGGTTCGAGGGATGGTGAGTTCATTGAACCACTGTCGCTCGTTGCTAGTTCCTGGTATCTGGTTTCTCATTCACGCACCCACGCATTCTCGCACACTCGCATTTTCTATAGGGCGGGCGGCGAGGAAACGGAAAGACACCTCGCCTCAGTTTTTCCTTTGTTCTCGAGGCGGTGGGATAGAGACGCATTGAAGTAGAGCCGGTCACCGGTGTTCAGCGGATACGTTTCGCCCCCAACCGTCACCGCAACGTTCCCAGAAATGCAGTATAAAAATTTTTCAGTACCGTCCGGCGCTTCTTCCGTAGGTGTTTTTCCCTCCGGAGCGAGCCGGATGAGAATCGGCATCATTTTCTTGGAAAGAACCTGAGAGGTGAGGAGAACCGAAAAACTTTTTTCGTCATGAACAAAGACGTCCTTTTTCGTAGAACCCGATTCGATTTCTGCGCTCTTCTTTTCGGGAGTCATGGAGCCGTAAAGCTCCGTAAGGTCGATTCCGAGCGCCTCGCATATTTTCATGTGGGATTTGACCGTTCCGGTCATAAGACCATTCTCGATGCGGCTTAAGGTGGCCTGCGCAACACCCGATTTTTCGGATAGTTCTGCCAGTGTTATTCGTTTTTCCTGCCGGGCCCCACGGATCTTTTCACCGATATCCATTCGCAACCTCCTCCAGGGCAGTCCAATCATTGTTGAAACACACTAACAAAGGAAAGTATACCCTTGAATTTCAGAATTGTCAAGAAGAAATTTCAAAAAAGTTAACTATTTCGAGTTTCAGAAGATTCCTGAAACATCCTATAAATAAATGAGTTATAGCTGAATTTCAAGTTTACAGACTTTTTAAAACGTTGATTTTTCATCAACAGGTATTGAAAAATCATCAATTTCCATGTATACTAAATAATGGAAGTAGTTAAGCGATTCAAAATCAAGAATGAAATTCTGATAAACACAACTTGGACTGCAAATCAAGGATGGGGGTGAGAGTGATGAATGTCCGAATTAGAGCTGTTACAGCTGATTTTGAATGAGTTGGTCGAGCTCCGCAGGGAACTCAGGGATTACCGCAGAGAATTGAAACTTCACGATGCATCGCTTCATGAACTTATACCCGGGAGTCAAGATGCGGAATAAGGCAGATTGGCGAGAGATAAGCCGAAGCAAAAGAAAAACGAAAGGGGTGATGCATGCGCGTACCGGTACGAAGGACAGTGCGGCTCAACCGGGTGCAACATGGCTCCGGCACCACATCGGGGGGTCCGATGGGTTGAGCCGCATTTTTCTTTGCGCGCTGATGTTTCTTTGTTTCCCGGCCTTGCCGAAATTTTCCTACGCCGCCCTACAGGAAAACATTTCTGAATCATCGTCTCAGATGTCTTTGGCGAGCGCCATCCCGTACGATCCCTGCGGATACACCGTTCCCCTCCCCACGATTGATTCAATCAATCCATTTGTTTTTCAATCCGAGTTGGCCGTCGGGGGCAGGCGCCCGTCCAGTTACGCTGAAAACATGACCTATTTAAGAGAAGAAGACGGGCAGAAACTTTCGTTTAGCCAGTGCCTTTCCCGCTTTTTCGTGGGAATTTCCGAAGCGGCAGTTTCCACGCAATCCACAGCCGCCGATCCGCCGCAATCAACAGTTGCTATACCCATGGGCCCCTATACAGTGATTGTTGCGATTGAACCGCAAGCCGCGCTTTCCGGAGTTACATATCCATCGCATAATCGATGGTCTGTTGCAATCAGTAATCTCACAACAGGAGATTATACCCTTCGTGTCCGTTCGAGAGATTCAAGGGGTTGTCTCAGCGCCTGGCGGACCGCATCCTTCACCGTCGATACTGCCTCTTCTCAATGGCTTCTTTCTCAGCAGGTTCCGAATGATATCGTCCCATCGCCCTACCCGGGAAGGGAAGGGCTTCTTGTCAGCTACGACATTCCCGCCAGCGATCCGCTTTATTCAATTCTGGGTCACCGCTCTTTTACTTATGACGACGCAGTCGCGGCTGTCGCTTTGACGCTCAGAGGAGACGATGTTCATGCCGAGCAGATTTTGACAGCACTCTCAGCCCTTGTGGATCAGGACGGCAGAATCGGTTTTTCCTACAATACGGCCAACAACTTTTCGCATTTACTCTACCGGACGGGAACCATCGCGTGGGTGGGGTATGCCATGGCGCTTTACCAGAAGAAAACCGGCGATACTCAGTTCCAGGTCACGGCTCAGAAAATCGCCGATTATCTTTTGTCCCTTCAGGATCTCGATCCGTCAAGCCCCGGTTACGGGTCCCTCAAAGGAGGCCCTGATCTGGCCGCGTATCCGACGGAACACAACGTGGATGGGTATTTTTTCCTTCGGGAAATCGGCTCGCTCTTAGACAGCACTGACTATTTGAACGCTGCAAGTTGGATTGAGAATTCGCTTCTTGTCCATCATTGGAATCCGGCAGGGCATTTTGACCAGGCTGTTGGCGACCCGGCCTATGCGCTGGATGCCTCCTCGTGGGGTGCGATTTTTTTGGCGGAAACCGGAGAGACAGAAAAAGCCGAAAATGCATTGACCTTCGCGGAGACGACATTCAAAAACACGCAGACCATCACCGGAACGGATCAAACCGTCACAGGGTATGGGCCATATGCGACGGATGTAGTCTGGTCTGAAGGAACGCTCGGCGTTGCAGCCGCCTACCAAAGACTCGGCCAGACAAACACAAAAAACGCAATCCTTGCCGAAATGATGAAGCTGAGAGGACCTGCGGGAGGCATTTTCTATGCGATGCCGAAAACGACGGTTGTGACAGGAGATGTTTTCAACGAATGGGAGAGCGTTGCATCGACCGGATGGCTTCTTATCAGCGGAGGCGCCTCGGAATTCTGGTCGCCGCCGGCTCTGCCCAGGCCGGAGTTTTCCGCTCTGGGGGAACAGGCAGGGGCCGAAGGGTCGCCTCTCAGTTTTTCCGTTTCCGCGACGGATCCCGGGGGAGGGGCTCTGACGTATACTGCGGAGAACCTGCCGGAAGGCGCTGTATTCAACGGGGCAACGAAAACGTTTTCATGGACGCCGGACTATGACCAGGCGGGAACTTACCAAGTTTATTTTGTTGCGTCAAATGGAACGCTTGAGGCGATACTCCCTGTCACCATTATCGTTAACGACACGCCCATTGCAAACAGCGCCCCTGTCATTGATCCGATTCCGAATCAGCTTGCCGGCCCGAATATGACCCTCACATTCACTGTAACGGCCTGGGACCCGAATGCGGCGGAAACAGTCACGCTATCGGCCGCAGGTCTTCCGGCGTGGCTCGCTATCACGTCGAATACACCGGGCAATCCTGCGACAATGACTCTTTCGGGTTCCCCGGGATCCGATACGGAGAGTTATACCTTGACCTTTA
Source organism: Candidatus Omnitrophota bacterium (assembly GCA_043823025.1). Taxonomy (GTDB): domain Bacteria; phylum Omnitrophota; class Gorgyraeia; order JACQQV01; family JACQQV01; genus JBDRBD01. The sequence goes on from JBDRBD010000206.1 coordinate 3,867, forward strand.
CAGCGCTCGACGATGGGAATCCTCCCTTGAGCGTGTCTCAAGACGTCCTCCTCACCATTGACCGCACGGCCCCGCCGCCGCCTAACGTGAATCCTGTCACAAGTCCCACGAATGTTACACCCTACGTTCTAAGCGGGACAAAACAGGTGAACACGTCCATCTGGATCAATGGGGCAGAGGCGGTCTCATTGAGTGGGAGTCCCAGTTGGAGTTATGCATATCCGTTGGCCGAAGGAGAGAATTTGCTGAGCATTACGGCGAAGGATGCAGTATTGAATGAGAGTGCTGCAAGAGAGGTGTCGATTCTTTATTATAAAGTCAACGCCCCCCTCCCGGATCGTATCGCCGTTGGAGGCGTGGGCGACCAGAAAAATTCTGCCGCGGCCCTTTTCCAGAAAGAGGCATATCTTGTGTGGGAGGACAGTGCAACAGGAGAAGTCCTCTTTAACCGTTCTCTGAACGGGGGGCTTGATTGGGAGGGAACACCCCTTGCCCTTGGAACAGGGACAGGGCCGCGGATCGCCGTTGACCAGGTAGGGAAGATTTATGCGGTCTGGTCAGAGGGTGCGATCAATTCGCCTGGCGCCATTCAGGTGCGAAGGTCGGACGATGGGGGCTCCAGTTTTGGTCCTGCAACTCAGGCAGGGACAGGGTATGTACCTGACATTGCCGTATCGAGCGAAGGAAACCTTGTATACGTGGCCTTCCATCACAAAAATGGATCTGAAACAATGGCGTCCTGCGCCAGGTCTCTCAATGGCGGACAAACATTTGAGACCCCGGTCCGGGCGAGTGAGGTGAGAAGCATCGATGACGGCCTTTATCCCCTAAGAGGCATTCACGTGGCCACAACGTTGGATGGCCGCTATGTCTTTGTCGGATTTTCCCGCCTTTACACCAATCAGAGTAAAGCCATTCTGGCCCGGTCGACCGACTTCGGAGCGAGCTTTGAACAACCGAATCTGAAACTCAACGATGAAATCCATAGCAATGACCGGCCGGGCTTTGCGCTTGCCGGTGACACCCTCTATGCCGTTTTCAAACACAATTATTACGGGGAAAATCATATCTATGTTAAAAAATCCGGCGATTTCGGTGTGACGTGGGGTGGTA
>JBDRBD010000207.1:0-12760 GCA_043823025.1 Candidatus Omnitrophota bacterium
TTGGTATTTGGTTTCTGTACATTTCCATCCCCTATGGGCTTACTGAAGAGGAGAAACATAATGAACTCCACACATGCGCCGTTTCCTTCTTGAAATCCGTCCCTCTTTTGACCAAGAAAGTTTATCTCGGTTTTGGGGGAGAGGTCATCCCTGTGCGCAAGGTCACTGTTCCAGAGATGCCCAAAGAAGAGCTTCCGCAGGCCCTCCGCTGGGCGGTGCGTTCACAGCTCCCGTTTGACGTCGAGCATTCCCTCTTTGAATTTGAAGTGCTTGCGGCCGGATCCAAGAAGGAAGACGCCCTGGTCATCGCGTCACAGGAGGAGGTCATCACGGGCTGGGTGTTAGCCCTGCAGGAAGCGGGATTTTGGACAGCCAGTGTGGCCTCCGCGCCTCTGGCATTTTTGTCATGGCTGACTACCGATACTCACTTTTGCGCTCCGGAACCGATCGCGTTTTTGGATGTCGGGACGCGGCACACCACGCTCTATCTTCTCATGAACGGAAGGGTCAGCTTCATCCGGGAGCTGGAGATTGGTGGAGAGACAGTGACGCATGCGCTGACCCGGCCATTGGCGACGGAAAGGGGCGACCTGAAGCTGAATCTCACCGAGGCGCAACAGCTTAAACACGCCTACGGGTTTCCCGTCAAAGGGGAGCTGCCGGCAGAGAAGCTGAATGCTTCCCAGATGGTTTCCCTGATGCGCCCCGTTCTGGAGCGGATGGCGAATGAAATCAAACGGTCCTTTGATTATTATGAGACTGAATTCGGCGGGCGGGTTCAGAAATTGTACCTTTTCGGAGGCGCTGCGCAACTCAAAAATTTAGACGCTTTCCTCTCGGAAAAACTGGGGATTGCCTCAGAGTTTCCTCCGATACCCCCAGGGTTTCAGTGCGAGGGGCCTCGCGTGACGATGGAAGAATTACAAAAGCACTTTCCGGTCCTGGCCCCCGCGCTCGGCCTGGCTTTTCAGCAGGGAAAGGGACCGGAGCTCCTGCCGATGCGTTTTCGCACACAAAAATCGCAGCGGATTGAACGGATTGTCATGCGCCTCGCTACGATCGTCATCGTCATCTCCCTCGTCGTTTTCTTTATCTATCAAAAAACGCAGATGAAGATATTGAAAGAACAGCTGGTGCTCTCCCGGTCTTCCTGGAAGGGGATCGAAGAAGTTGAATCTATGGAAAGAGCCATTGCGGAGCGAAAACAGATTTTGGCAAAAATCGGACAGGGTCACCCTTATCTTTTCGAGGCCCTGGGGGAAATTGCGAATCTTCTTCCGCAGCATGCGGTGCTTTCGCACATTACGACCCAGGGCCGCGGAACGGACGCACTCCGTTTTTCCGGAACGATTTTCTCGGTCGCAAATAAGGCCACCGAAACTTTGCTGGGGGAGCTGATTTCCGGTTTTGAGAAGTCTCCCTACTTTACGTATGTGGAGCTGGTTTCGTCCCAGCGGGATGAAACCTACGACCGGCCCGCGAGCAACTTTGAAATCTTATGCCGGATACGCCTTCACCGATGAATATCAACTTTCTTTTGAACAAGATCCTTAAAGGACAGATCAGGCATCGCGAACTGATTCTATGGTTGGCGGGCCTTCTCTTCTTCGTCCTGATTTTCACGCAGCTTCTCATTGCACCGACGGCATGGCAGATCCAGCAGTTAAAAGAGGAAATTGTGACGGTCAACGAGCGCTTCAAAAACGTTCTGCAGGATCAGAAGTCGCTGGAGACGATACTGGTGGAAAGGCAGAAAGAACTTTCGGCCCTCGAGGAAAATCTCCCCCGCCAGGAAAGACTTTCATCGATCCTGACCGGTCTTTCAAAAAAGGCGACGGAATTGGGAATCAATGTGATTTCGGTTCGTCCGTCTCCGGCAATTCCGTATCCCAGCGTGGAAAATCCCTTCCGGATGGAAGGGAGAACCTGCGAAGCGCTTTTGATCGAAATGGAGTTTCTCTGCTCCTATCGCGTGCTCGGTGGCTATCTGGAGTCCCTCGGGCGGGAATTTCCGTCGGCGTTGACGGTGGACGGGGCGGACATTCGGTTGGAAGGAGCTAAAGCAGGACTCTTGCGGGTGACGCTTCATGTGACGACGTATCTGTTCGAAAAGTCGCTTCCCCAGACGCCACCTCAGGAGGAGATGATTCCGTGGCAGTAAGTTCAGAAAAAGAGAAACAGCAAAAAAGTCTGGCGCTGGTGCTCCTGGCGGTTCTGTGTCTTTTGATTGTCTGGAATCTCTTCCGTCACGCGACACGCCCTTCCCCTCAGATCGGGCAATATCAGACGACCCATGCTTCACAAGGTCCGTCTTTGCCTTTGGGGCTAGTAGGACCCCCTTCAGCTCCTCTGTCGCAGCAAACCTCGGAGGAAACGCCTGTCGAACTTCCCAAAAAATCAGCGCTGTCATGGAAGCGGGATCCTTTTTTGCTGGCGCTTGCAAAAAAAGGGGAACTCCCGATGCTTCAGTTGAAAGTGACTGGAATTATTTATCATGAGAACCGTCCGGAGGACACCTACGCGATCATTAATGAAGAAGTCCACCGGATCGGGGATGATCTCCACGGCATCAAAATCGTCGATATCCAGCCTGTTTTCATTCGCCTCAAAAAATTTAATCAGGATGTTTTCCTTTATCTGTATCAAGAAGAAGAAAACGAGTAACACTTTTGGGGATCCGGGAAAATCTCCTAAGCGTTCAGAAACGGATTGAGCAGGCGCGCCGCAATGCCCCAAGTCCAGATGCGCCGGTAGGACTCATTGGAATTACGAAGGAAGTGCCGCTGGAGGGCCTCCGCGAGGCCGTCCAGGGGGGGCTTCTGGATCTCGGCGAAAATCGCGTGCAGGAAGCCCGGGAGAAAATTCCGGAGCTCCCGCAGGTTCGTTGGCATATGGTCGGCCATCTGCAGCGAAACAAGGCCAAAGAGGCGATCGGTCTGTTTCACCTCATTCATTCGGTCGATTCGTTCCGTTTGGCTGAAGCGCTGGAGCAGGAGGCGTCTCGGCTCGGAAAAGAAATTTCTGTTCTGCTGCAGGTCAAACTGCATGAACGCGCGACGCAATATGGCGTGAAACCGGAAGAGGTTTTTCCCCTGGCGCGTGCAGTGGCCGGGATGGAGCATCTCAGACTCCTGGGACTGATGACGATCGCACCCCTCTCCGAAGAACCAGAGGCAAGCCGCCCCTGTTTCAGATGTCTCCGGGAACTGAAAGAGGCGCTCGAGAAAGAAAAAAATCCGAGGGTGGAGATGCGGTATTTGTCCATGGGGATGAGTCAGGATTTTGAAGTGGCCGTCGAGGAAGGGGCGAATCTGGTTCGAATCGGGAGAGCGATTTTCGGGAAGAGATGAAAGACCAAAGACCTAAAAGCAGAGAATGCGAGAATGTGTGGGCGCGAGAATGAGTAACCAGAAACCAGTAACCAGATGCAAGAAGCAAAAGACTGAAGACAAAAGACCTCTGCAGAAAAAAGGAATTGGAATTATCGGCGGCGGAAATATGGGCGAGGCGCTTCTTTCGGGGATTCTGAAAAACCGTCTTGCACCCAGAAACCGGATTTCCGTCAGTGAGGCATTGCCCTCGAGGCGGAAGGCCCTCAAAAAACGGTACGGCATCTTTGTAACGGGATGCAGCTGTGAACTTGCCGAGCGGAGCCGGATCATTGTTCTGGCTGTGAAGCCGCAGCAGATGACAGAAGTTCTTGAAGCGATCGGGGCGCTTCGGGAAAACACACTGGTTATTTCGATTGCCGCCGGAATCCGCCTCTCTTTTTTGACGCGGTATCTGGGAAAACTTCCGATCATTCGTGTGATGCCGAATTTGCCGGCTGCTGTGGGGCGCGGGATTTCGGCAATGGCCAAAAACCGTTTTACCGCGAAACGACACTGCACCGTTGCCGAACGGCTCTTCCAGTCTGTCGGCGAGACCTGTTGGGTCTCTGAGGCCAGACTGGATGCGGTGACTGCCGTGAGCGGCAGCGGGCCGGCGTATGTGGCATTCTGGATGGCGGCCCTGGCTCGTGGGGCGCAGTCTCTGGGCCTTCCGGCTGCGCTTTCCCGTCGACTCCTTCAAAAAACCTTTGAAGGGAGTACCGCGTATCTTCTGGAAAAGGGAATCAGTCCCGACCTCTTTATTCAAAAGGTCGCCTCGAAGGGAGGGACGACAGAAGCGGCCCTCCGGGTCTTTCGGACTCGCCGCGTTTCCCAGACCGTCAAAGAAGCACTTCGGAGAGCGGTTTCGCGTGCGAGACAACTTTCAAAGGAGTAACCCATGTTCGTTGTTCCCAATCTGTTGACAAGTCTGGCGCAGTTATTAGACATGCTGTTGACCGTTTTTTACTGGCTTCTTCTCATTCGTTGCATCATCAGCCGGGTGAATCCGGACCCCAACAATGGGATTGTCCAGTTTCTCTATAAGGTTACCGAGCCGGTCTTGATTCCGATTCGACGCATTTTGCCTGCCGCCTGGGGGATCGGCATTGATTTCTCGCCGCTGATCGCCTTTTTCCTGGTGATGTTTATTAACTCTTTTTTAGTCAGGACCCTTCTCGACATCGCCGCGCGACTGCGCTAACTTGTTTGGAGATTATTTCATGAGGCGACTTCAAGAAAAGATTAAAGAGACTCTTGCAACCATTCACGGCCGCGTCAAGGGAAAGCGGGAAATCGGCATCATTCTCGGGACCGGTCTGGGGGAACTGGCGCGGCACATTGCCCGACGGGAAGAGATTGACTATCAGACCCTTCCGCATTTCCCCAGAACCACCGCATTGGCGCACGCCGGACGCCTCATTTTCGGGGAGATCGGGGGAAAGTCGGTTGTTGCCATGGAGGGCCGGTTTCATTATTATGAAGGTTATGCCTTGGAAGACGTGACGTATCCGGTCCGGGTCATGCATCAGCTCGGCTGCCGGATTTTGATGGTTTCCAATGCCGCCGGCGGCATGAACCCCCGTTTTTCGCTCGGAGATTTGATGGTCATTACCGACCACATTAACTTGATGGGGGTGAATCCGCTGATCGGCCCGAATGAGGACTGGCTGGGGGTTCGTTTTCCGGACATGTCCGAACCTTACGATGCGAAACTCATCCGCCTCGCCCAGACAGCGGCGCGTTCGCTCGGGCTGAAGCTGCGGAAAGGCGTTTATGTGGGGGTAACAGGCCCGAATCTGGAGACGAAGGCAGAGTACCGGTTTCTCCGGAAGATCGGTGCGGATGCCGTTGGAATGTCGACGGTGCCGGAAGTGATTGTGGCGCGGCACTGCGGCCTCCGGGTGCTGGGCGCAAGCTGCATCACGGACCTTTGTTTTCCGGAGACGCTGGAGGTGGCGGATATCGAAAAAATTATCCGCGTCGCCAAAGAGACAGAACCGAAGCTTACCCGGCTCATCATTGAGGTCATTAAGCGCTTGTAAGACCTTCGAATCAATCCAAAAAGAACTGGACCGCGGTGGACTATAAATCAACGCTTAATTTACCGAAAACCGATTTTCCCATGAAGGCGAATCTCAGCCAGACGGAACCCAAGATTCTCTCCTCATGGCTCAAGGACAATCTCTACGGCGAAATCCGGAAATGGGGGAAGGGAAAGCCGAAATTCGTCCTTCACGACGGGCCTCCTTATGCAAACGGGGATATCCATATCGGGCATGCCCTGAATAAAATCCTGAAGGATGTCATCGTCAAATACAAAACCATGTGCGGGTTCGACGCACCGTATCTTCCGGGATGGGACTGCCATGGGATGCCGATCGAACATGCGCTCTTCGAGCAGTTGGGAAAGAAAAAACAGGACATTGACCGCGTGAGTTTTCGGGAAAAAGCAAAGGCGTTTGCCCTGCAGTTCGTCGAGAAACAACGGGAGCAGTTCAAGCGGCTCGGTGTTTTTGGGGAATGGGATCATCCCTATTTAACCCTCCATCCCGGCTATGAGGCGGGGATTGTCCGGGTTTTCAAAGAACTTTTCCTGAAGGGATATATTTACCGGCGGAAGAAACCGGTCTTGTGGTGTCCAAGTTGTGAAACCGCGTTAGCCGAGGCCGAAGTGGAATATGAAGACCGCTCGGATGATTCCATCTATGTGAAGTTTGAAATTTCGAAGGAATCACTCAAGGAATTCCTCAAAAAAGGTTTCGCGATAGCATATACAGGGACGGATGTGCTTTCACAGCCCGATCCGAATCAACGATTCTATTTTGTGATCTGGACCACAACCCCATGGACGCTTCCGGCCAATGTAGCCGTTTCGCTCCATCCAGACAAGGAGTACCGCCTGTTCCCGGTAGGGCAAGAGATGTGGATTCTCGCCGCAGAGCGGGTCGGCCCTGTCTTAAGCGCTTTGAACAAATCAACTCAGGAATCCCCCGTATGGGTAAAGCCCGGGAAGGAATTGATCGGCCTCACCTACGCACGCCCTCTGTCCGAGGCGCAGGGCAAAGTGGTGACTTCAGATTTCGTTTCCATGGAGGAAGGGACAGGGATTGTACATATCGCTCCGGGGCATGGGGAGGAAGATTATCATGTGGGATTGAAATATGACTTGCCCGTTTTCTCCCCTGTGGATCAAAAGGGATGTTTTACAGAGGAAGTGCCGCTCGGGTCCCTTAAAGGGAAGAACGTGTTTCAAGCCAATTCCGAGATTGTCGAGACGCTGAGGAAAAAAGGAACGCTTCTCCATTCGGAGAAAATGATTCACTCCTACCCCCACTGCTGGCGATGCAAAAATCCGATTATCTTCCGCGCCACAGAGCAGTGGTTTATGGATGTCGAGAAAGAGGGTTTGCGGAAACGGCTCCTTCAAGCGACGGAATTAGTCAGGTGGATTCCGGAGCATGGGAAAAGCAGGATCCAGGGAATGCTGGAAACGCGGCCGGATTGGTGCCTTTCGCGGCAGCGGTACTGGGGGACCCCCATACCGATTGCGTACTGCTCCCGGTGCCGGAAGCCGGTCGGTGAACGCGCCTTTTTTGACGCCGTTGAGGGGATTGTTGGCAAAGAAGGGACCGATGCCTGGTTCAAACGGCCTGTGCAGGATTTCCTCCCGAAGGGCTATCGGTGCACTTGCGGCTCTGAAGCATTTGAGAAAGAGGAAGATATCCTGGATGTCTGGTTTGACTCGGGCGTGAGTTATGAAGCCGTATTGAAGGCCGACGTGGAACGCCTCGCGTTTCCAGCGTCTCTTTATCTTGAGGGCTCAGACCAGCACCGCGGGTGGTTTCAGGTGTCCCTGATCCCTTCCGTCGCGAATGAGGGCAAGCCCCCGTACCAACAGGTTCTGACTCACGGTTTTGTGATGGATGGCGAAGGGCTGAAGATGTCAAAGTCGCGGGGGAATGTGGTCAGCCCCCAGGAAGTGGTCGAACGGTACGGCTCGGATGTCCTCCGGCTTTGGGTTTTCTCGAGTCAGTACGGCGAGGATGTCCGCATTTCGGACGAAATCCTCCAGCGGACCGCCGAGGCCTACCGGAAAATCCGGAACACCTTCAAGTTTCTGTTGGGGAACCTCTATGATTTCAAGAAGGAGGATCTGCTGGCGCCTGCCAAGCTCTTCGAGGTGGACCGGTGGGCCCTTTCAAAGCTGGCAGGGCTTGTCCGGAGCGTTACGGAGGCCATGGAATCCTACGAATTCCACCGGGCGTATCAGGAAATCTACCGGTTCTGTGTTGTGGAGATGTCTTCTTTTTATCTTGATCTTTTGAAAGATAGACTATATACTTTTAACTCCGGCGCCCCTGAGCGGCGTTCTGCCCAGACGGTTCTCTATCATATTCTTGAGGCGCTGACACGGATGCTGGCTCCGGTGGTCTCGTTTACCACGGAGGAAGTGCAGCGGTGTTGGATGGAGAAAAAGCATTCCGTCCATTGTGAAGCGTGGCCAAAGGCCCCCGCAGAATGGCGGGATGAAGCCCTGGAGAAACGATGGCAGGATCTCTTGACGCTCCGGGACGGTGTTCTGAAGGTCATCGAAGCGTTCCGGACGGCGGGGAAATGCGGCAGTTCCCTGGAAACGGCGGTGCATCTTGTCCTTCGGAGAGGGGCGGGTTGGGAATGGCTGGAGCGCTACCGGGAATCGCTGGTAATGCTCTTGATTGTTTCGGACGTCACGATGGAAGCCGTTCCGTCCCTTCCGCAAGATGCGGTTTCCTCTCCCTTGGAGGGGGTGGGGATCCGCGTGGAACGTGCCGGCGGGAAAAAATGTCAGCGGTGTTGGAATTGGCGGGAAGGCGTCGGTCAATTTCCCGCCCATCCTGATCTTTGCGGCCGCTGCGTGGAAGTGGTACAATCCCTTTTCAAATGAAGACGCGACTTATGCCCGCCTGCCGGCGAGGCAGGGAGCTCAAAGAGAGACATAAGTCGCTGTCTGAATTCGACCCTTGACATTTTGCTAATGAATCCAATTTATTATTTTTATATTTTGAAATGTAGCGATGGCACTCAATATTATGGTCATACGAATAACTTAATCGAACGTCTCAGAGAACATGTAAAAGGCCGTGTTTGCGCTACAAGAAATAAGCAGCCAACATTAGTTTATTATGAAGAGTTTGATTCACGATCAGAAGCTTTTAAACGAGAGATGCAATTTAAAAATGGAAAAACGCGGAAAGAAACCATTGAGAAATTAATCATTTCTTTCTCTAAGGCAAAATGTCAAGGGTTAATTCGCGCAAACATAGAAGCAACTTAAAGGAGATGAATTTACGGCGCTATATGGCGCCGTAAATTCAGTGTTCATTGAAGGAGAAAATGTCAATGACGAAAAAGGAAATGGATGAGTTTCGAGAACTTCTGTTTTTGAAACGGAAGACCACCATGGAGAGCATTCAGCAGATTGCAAAAGATACGCTGAAAAAATCACCGCGGGAGGCGAGCGGGGATCTCTCCGGATACAGCTACCACATGGCAGATATGGCAACGGACAATTTTGATACGGAATTTACGTTGAATTTGGCTTCCGCCGAACAACGGGTCCTCTATGAGATTGACGAAGCGCTGAAACGCATCGACGAAGGAACTTACGGCGACTGCCTGTTCTGCGGCAAGAAAATCAATCCTCAACGCCTCAAGGCCGTGCCGCATACCTCTCTTTGCATCAGCTGCCAGGAGAACGAAGAGAAGAAGGGAAAAGAGAAAATGTGATTCGGCTCATTTTTCTGGCGGTACTCCTTCTGGACCAGATTTCCAAGCACCTCATTCTGAGGACGATGGTCTTCAATCAATCCATCCCCGTCGTCCCCTCCGTGTTTCATCTGACGCTGGTAGCCAATACCGGCGTTGCGTTCGGGCTCTTCAAAGGGAAAGCAGAACTTTTTGTTCTCGTGGGGCTTGTAGCACTCTTATGGATCGCCCTGTTTGTCCGCCGGCGCGCCATTCAAAATCGTCTGGCGCTTTTGGCGTTGGCCCTTGTTTCAGGGGGCGCTGTGGGAAATTTGCTGGACCGGTTCCGTTACGGCTACGTTGTTGATTTCCTCGATTTTCGGGTCTGGCCTGTTTTCAATGTCGCCGATACCTGCATTTCCGTCGGAACGGTTCTGTTTCTGATTACCTGTTTGAAAAAATAATGCATCCCGTACTTTTTTCCATAGGATTTCTGACCGTCTATTCCTTCGGCGCGATGATTGCGCTGGGATATCTCCTTGTGGGAGCGCTTCTGTGGTACGACAAGCGCTGCAAGGGGGAAGATCCGACGCCTCTTTATGATTTCAGCGTCGGACTCGTACTGGCTTCGTTATTGGGCGGGAGGCTCTTTTACATCCTGCTTTACTGGAGAGATTATCTCCAGGACCCCCTGGAAGTGTTTCGGATTTATCATGGCGGCCTTGTTTTCTACGGGGGGCTCATCGGAGCCATTGTCTATGCGTTTCTCTACATTAAAAAGAAAAAGCTTCCGCTTTGGAAGACGCTGGATGAAGCGGTTCCTTATGCTGTTCTGGTGCATGCGTTCGGCCGGATCGGATGTTTTCTGAACGGTTGTTGTTATGGGAAACCGACTCGGTTTATCCTGGGCGTGGTATTTCCGGACAGGTCCGTTCCGATTCATCCGACACAGCTTTACGAATCCGCGGGTCTTTTCCTGATTTTTCTCGCGCTGAGGAAATGGTCGCGGAAGCGGACACCTTTCCCCGGAGCCATTTTTCTGGGATACCTTTTCTCCTATGGGGTGCTGCGGTTTCTTGTGGAGTTTTTCCGTGGAGACCAAAGGGGTCTCTTTTGGAACCTGACGCTTCACCAATTTTTGAGTTTCGTTCTGGTCGCCGTTTCGGTCTTTCTCTGGAGCCGGCAAAAACGCTCATGAAAGAGCGCTATACTTTTTCAATCCACGGCAGTCCGAAGATTCGGCTGGACCGGTACTTGATGGAACATCTTCCAAAGGCCATTTCCCGGTCCCAACTCCACCGGATTTTTGACGAGGGGAAGGTGTGCGTTGATGGAAAATGCGTCAAACCTCATCACCGGATCCTCGACGGCCAGACCGTGGAACTGGAGTACGCACCGTCTCAGACGACGGCTCTTTTGCCTGAGGCGATTCCCCTGAAGATTGTTTTTGAAGATCCGCATCTTCTGGTGATTGACAAACCGGCAGGGATGGTGGTTCACCCTGCGGCGGGCAATTGGACCGGGACGCTGGTCAACGCACTGCTGCATCATGCCCGGGAGCTCTCCGGCGTCAACGGTCCCCTGCGTCCGGGCATCGTGCATCGGCTTGATAAGGACACCTCCGGGCTCCTGGTCTGCGCCAAGAATGACGCGGTGCACAAGGAACTGGCCGAACAATTTGAGGCGAGGACCGTGGGCCGAACGTACGTAGCGCTTGTGAAGGGGATCGTTCAGTTTGATGAAGGAGTTATCGACCTTCCTTTGGGCCGCTCCCGCCGAGACCGAAAGAAGTTTGCCGTTCGCCCCATGGACGGGAAAAAGGCCGTGACCTATTATGAAGTGCTAAAGCGCCTGAAAGATTTTACGGTGTTGCGGCTCAAACTCGGGACGGGAAGGACGCATCAGATCCGTGTTCACATGGCGAGTCTCGGCCATCCCGTGGTAGGGGACCGGACCTACGGTTCCGTTCAGGGCTTCTCCCGTCAGGCGCTTCATGCAGAGACGCTGTCTTTTTTGCATCCGGTCACCCAAAAAATGTGTGAGTTCAAGAGTCCGATTCCCGAGGAAATGAGACGCTTGATCGAAAAAGGTTCGCTCCGATGATCAGGACGCTGCCTGTTTCTCCCATTCGCACCTTCTCGAAAAGGATGACCCTGCCGGGGGATAAATCCATTTCCCATCGGGCGGTCATGCTGGGCGCCATTGCCAAAGGGAGTACGGAAATCCGGAATTTTCTCATGGCCGAGGACTGTCTTCGGACACTGAAGGCCTTTCAGAAAATGGGGATTCGCGCCGAATTTTCCGGAAAAAACCGGCTCCTCCTTGATGGAAAAGGGCTGAGGGGGCTTCGCCGTCCGCGGGGCTCGATTGATCTCGGAAATTCCGGCACTTCTATGCGTCTCCTTCTGGGAATCCTTGCCGGCCAAACATTTTGTGCGACGCTGAAGGGAGATGCCTCTCTTTCGCAAAGGCCGATGCGGCGCGTGATGATTCCTCTCGAAAAAATGGGAGCCCGCATGGAAGCTCGGGAGGGAAACTTTCCGCCGCTTTCCGTTCAGGGGAAGGGCGTTTTGAAGGCGATTCAGTTCCGAACCCCGATTCCGAGCGCGCAGGTGAAGTCCGCTGTCCTTCTTGCGGGACTCTATGCCGACGGCCGGACAACGGTGACCGAGCCGTTCAAAACACGGGATCACACGGAAAGAATGCTTCAGCAATTCGGAAGACGTCTCACCTTTCAGGGTTTGAGCGTTTCCGTTGAAGGGCAAGAAGAACTGGAGGGAACTCGTGTCAGGGTTCCCGGGGACATTTCAAGCGGTGCTTTTTTCATCGTCTTGGCGAGTGCTTTGGAAGGGGCGGCACTCGTCATCCGGGACGTCGGCATCAATCCGACACGGACTGAATTCCTCCGCGTTCTCAAAAGAATGGGGGCGAGCATTGCGGTGGCGGCTGAATCAGAATGCGGCCGCTCCGGCGGGGAGCCGATCGGAACCATCACGGTCAAAGGCTCTTCGCTTCACGGTGTTAGAGTAGATGCCCGAGAAATTCCGGGCTTGATCGATGAACTCCCCATCCTGATGGTGGCCGGCGCTTGCGCCAAGGGCCAAACGATTTTCAAGGGGGTTTCTGAACTGCGGGTCAAGGAAACGGACCGGATTGCATCCATGGTCACAAATTTACGCCGGATGGGCGTTGATATCTGGAATGAAAAGGATGATGTGTTGATTCAGGGAGGAAAGCCCTTTCACGGCGCCCACCTTGAAAGTTACAAAGACCACCGCACCGCCATGAGTCTTGCGGTGGCGGGGCGCCTTGCCCAAAAGGGAAGGACGACAGTCCGGGATGCCGCCTGCATTCAAACCTCGTTTCCTGCCTTTATAAATTTGATTTGACACCCCTGCATGTTGGAGTATAATATCTTTTACCTTTTCGTAAGAAAGCCCCCTTGGGCCAGTTTCGAGAAACTCTTGAAAATTTTTTCCTAACCCCTTGAGGATAAAGAAGATGGCACTTAAACCATTCTCAAAAGAGAAAAGCGCCGAATTCTTTGCAAAGATAAAAGAATTCAGCGCAAAATCCTGTCAGTACATGTCGGGTCTGTTTACCAATGACATGGGGATTGATCTGGGAACGGCAAATTCTCTTGTCTATGTCCGGGGCCGCGGGAT
>JBDRBD010000208.1:0-4198 GCA_043823025.1 Candidatus Omnitrophota bacterium
TGCAGCATACCCTTTGACTGTCTCAACCAGATTCGGAATCAAATCTAATCGCCTTTGGCAGACCACTTCGACCTGAGCCTTGGATTCATCCACCGCTTTCTCCAGCTTCACGATCCCGTTATAGGTGAGGATCAAGAAAGAACCCAGAATTGCCAAAAGAATGACACCCACCAAAACCAATGAGATCTGTATCTGCCCTTTCATCATGCCCTCCCTCGTCTTCTTAAACATGACTTGTTCCTTGCCCTTCAAAATACCCTTTGGGACCAAACCCGAACGCCTGCGCAACCGCATTTGCCGGAAAATACCGGAGCTGCGCATTGTACTGCCTGACCTTTTGGTTATAGTTTTCCCGCGCCTGCACAATGGTATTTTCGGTGTCCGCCAACTGTTCCTGGACGGTCAAAAAATTCATATGGGCCTTGAGGTCGGGATAATTTTCAACGGCGGCGTAGAGTCTTCTCAAGCTCCCTTCCAGTGTGCTTTGCGAGGCGTCTACTTCCTGAACGTGCCGTTGCGTCGAAGATTCAACCTCGGCCGCTTCCAGGGTCTGCGCCGCATCGGACCGCGTTTCGGTGACCTGTCCCAGAATTTCCTTTTCATGGGCTGCGTAGGCTTTGACGACTTCAAGAAGCACAGGGATCAAATTCGCCTTCTGGTCATAAGAGGTCAGTATCTGCGCCCAGGCCTCATTCACCCTTTCCTCGTTCCGAATGAGACGATTGTAGATCAAAAGGAAAATTGCGCTTACGGCACCGGCAATCAGTAGGAGTAAAAGACAGGCGAAGAAAACGGCGAGGGCCTGCGCTCTCTGTCTCATTGAAAACGTTTCTTTGAGCTCCAGGGCCTTCCGGTAGGCCTCCCTGGCTTCGTTTTTTAAAGAAGGATCTTTTGTTTCTTCGTAAAGAAGTTGAGACGCGGCTCCCAATAAGGTATAACCGAGACCAAACCGGGGGGCCTTCCGAATTCCTTTCTGGATTGCGGCAATGGCCGTTGCATACTTCCCCTCTTCGATAGAAACAGTCGCTTCATGGAAATCCACCAGTGCCTTTTGGGCATCCCGTTCAAAACCTCCTCTTGCGCCCGCAAACGCGGTGACCAAAACAAGACAGAGGACCAACAAAAACCAAACGCCGAGGAAGCCGAGTCGGTCCTTTTCCCGTTTTTTCCGCTGCGTCAGAACCTGTTTGAAAATCCTTTCTCTCCTTCCCTCAGACTCCCTTAGGGCCCTGATCAGGAGGACAGCCTGGTCCGAATTAATCTTCCCCTCCTTCAAAAGTTGCTTTATCTTTTCTCGGCCTTCCATGGGATGTCTCCTTTACAGGTTCCGAATGATGTCTGCGGCTTTTTCCGGATCAAGTTTCCCTTCTTCCACTTTTTTTAGGAGTTCCTGTTTATAGTCTTCTCGCTTTTTGAGTTCCTGTTTCAAATTTCCAATAATCTCATCCAGGCGGTTCCGTACGGTTGGATACGTGATGCCTAAAATACCTGCCATTTCCTTGAGACTTCCGCTCGCCAGAACAAAAAGCTCGATAAAGCACTGCTGTTCTTCCGGGAGGGAAATGACCGGAGTAGTATAAAATTCCCCTTCAAAACCGATGCCGCATTTGAAACATTCCATCTTTTTGACCTTGAGTTTTTCTTTGCAGATGGGGCATTCGGTTAGTCTCATCATCCACCTCTGTTAAAGCAGTATATCATGAAAATTAAAAAAAGTCAACCCATTATTTTAATTTTTTTAAGATTTCAGTGCAAATTGTTCAATTATTTTAAAATCAAAGAAATTTTGCGGGGGAAAAGCAGGGATGGGAAATAATGTCTATCTGCTTATAAAATAAAGAGTTGTAAAAAATCCGGTCGGAAAACAAGGGTTTAACATCTTTCATCAGGTTTTCTTGGGAAGACCGAGAAGTGTTAGGAGGGAGAAGAAAGGCTTTTTTCGACGAAGCGCTGAATCCGGTTCTGGATGTCTTCCGAGAGGTCCGTGAATTGGACCCCTACTTCATGCCGGCTGATGTTCGGAAGTTCCCGATTCCAGACGACCTTTCCAACCATGGTATGCGTCTCTCCGAAGGAGGGGAGATAAAGCTCAAGAACGAGCTTTGAGCCGACGCCTATGAATTCCTCTGTCCGAAGGCAGACGCCCCCTGCGCTGATGTCTTTCATGAGGGCACTCTGCGCGTGCCACTTTCCTCCAGAAAACTGGAGGGGCATCGGGAAACGCATTCTTTCATACTGTCTTCGGTTGATCATGGACTCCATACCCGGGCTCTGTCAGTTTGTGTCTTTTACCTATTAACAAGTTTACACGAAGTTTCTAAAAAATTCAAGTCTTTATTTTTAACTATTGCGTCGTTTAACCTATCTTACGCAAGCGGCCCCTATCTCTAAAATTCTTTTTTGTATTTCAAAACAACCGCATCTTCCGGCGGCGCGTTTTGTTTCGTTGGGTCCGCCTGGTCCTGGACCTGTTTTATTTTTCTCTCCCCTTCTATGGAAATACTTCCGGTCACTTGAACTCCTGTGCCAAGCGTCTCTGTTGTCGTTCGGGTGGCTTCGGTCTTTTTCTCTTCGATTCCAACGCGGGCTTTGAGTCTGTCTGTCACTGTCTTCTCCACTTTCACACCTTTTGTTTGGTCGTCATAACTCACGGAGAGAATGTTGAGCCCCAGCCGTTGGGCAAGCCGATTCTTTGAGCCGGAGAGGAAAAAATAATCGACAAAATCCCCGGCAATATTCGGAGACAAAGCCCTTTCTTCAAGGGCTTTGTCCAAACTCTGCCATCCCTTCCCCGTCGCCAGCATGAGAAGGAGCCTTTCCTGCGGCATCGGCGGATCCGATGTCAGCACCAATTCGGGTTGCTGCACCGTCCCGTTAAACGTAAGATAGATGCGCACTCCCTCGATCGTCGCTTCTGCCTTCACCTGAAACGTCGGTGTTTTGGGATCCCCCGAGAAGAGGACTTTACTCTCCAAAAGCGTCATGGTGGAGCGGTCCATGATGCGGATCGTTCCGCTTTTGAAAACGATTTCCCCTTCCAGGCGAAATTTCGGAACAACGTTTGTCACACGAAACTCGAAGGAGGACGGGCTTTCCACGACGGAAAATCGTTTGCCTAAAAATTCCGCCGCCTGAAAAGTGCCTTTCAATGAGGGTTGGGTCAGGGGACCTGACAGGCGTCCATCCACATCCATGGCCGTCCCGGAAAAAGATTTCAACACACTGCTGACGCGGGGGAAAAGAGAAAGGGTCTGCCTCCAGTCAAGCGACCGCGTATAAAACGACAAATCCGCATCGCCGTTGCGGTAGGTTCCGGAAAAGACAATCGGTTCGAAGCCGGCGGGGCGGAGCCGGCCGTTATAGACTTCGACGGTGGAGCGGCGGATATCCGGAAACGCCGTCGTCACGGTGAGCCGCTGAATTCGGAGGAAGCTCCCGGAAGGAAGCCCTTGAAGGTCCTTGAGTTCGATATCCTTATAGGTCAGCGTGCCGGCCAGGATCCCCTCTTCGGCCCCCACAGTGATTTGTCTGGTTTTGAAATAACGGGAAAGGGCGATGCGCCCCAGAAAGCTCGAGCCCTTCATTGTGAAAAGGAAGCAATAAACCGAAAGCATTCCGGCGCATAACACAACACCGACGGCCGCCAAGACAAATAATCTTTTTCTTATTCTCATATTCTCATCGTCCGCTACGGTAGAGGGGTCTTCGTATAGGCGATATTGGCTTCTTCTTTTTTGTGGAGGGGCAGCGGCTTGCCCGTCCTAAGTTCCTCCACCCAATTTGGATGGAGGAGCATGGATTTGGCGCTGAGGATGAGTTCTGCATCTTGGAGCGCCTCCTCCGCTGTCTTCCGGTCGTAAATCCCGCCGCAGATGAAAATCGGAAGGGATGTTGCTTCGCGTGTGAGTTGGGCCATGTTCTGATTTGTCCCGAACGCCTTGTCGCGATAGTCTTGGGTGGAAACGGAAATCGCATCAATCGGCTCCTTCGAAAGAGACCGGATGATGGTCTGATGCTCTTCTTTGCTTCCAAAAAGCGAAACCTCAGGATCCCGTCCGGACCAATTCGAAATCCGGAACGTAAGAAGCCGGTCTTCAGGGACCCTCCGGCGCACCGCCTGGATTACTTCGTGCGCAAAACGATAACGGTTTGCAGCTTTGCCGCCGTATACATCACGGCGCTGATTGGAATAGTTAGA
>JBDRBD010000209.1:0-7186 GCA_043823025.1 Candidatus Omnitrophota bacterium
TGCCGGGCGAAAGGACCCGAAGGTTTCGGCCCGCGGAAGCCTCCGGTCAAAAAAAGCAAAGTGGGTGGTCAAAACGCTTCTTGATAGTCCTGAAGAAAAATGGTCTGTGCAACTCTTGGCACAAAAATCCGGCATATCAGCAGGTACCTGCCACCGGATTCTGACCATCCTAATAAAAGAAAGTTTTATTAAAAAAGAAGACGGCGGCGGTTTCCGTCTGATGCCGGAAAAGCTCAATGAGCTGCGTAAAAGGATTGAGTAGATCCGGCAAGGGAGATATATAAAAATTCGCCTGTTCATTTGAACACCTGAACAGGGTGAGGAAGGGGTATCACATGAAAATACCATCAGGAAAGATGGCTAAAGAAGCCATGTACGTTTTCAAAGCTGTCGAGGAAATGTTCCGGGAGTTTGTTCATTTCCGCAGCGAAAAGCTGTATCAGTTCTTCGCTACGTTTACAATCTACACGTGGTTTTTCGACCTCGCGGACACCTCCATGTTTGTTCTTCTGACAGGAAAGGAAGGCTGTGGCAAGTCCCGCGTTCTTCAAATTCTAAATTTAATATGCCAAAGCCCTGTGTTCGTGGAGAACACTACGCTCGCGGCGCTCAAGCGATGGGGCGGCAGAACACAGCTCCTTGACGAAGCGGAATACCTCGCCTCCCCCGGAATAACCAATGAATGGCGCTCTAACCTTAACGGCGGCTGCAAGAAGGGGTTTCAAAGCAGCTATTACGACCCCTGTATGCAAGATGTTGCGGCACACGATTTGTTTTGCGTACGGGTCAGCGCGAACACCAAAGGCATCTCCGACCAGACTATCAGAAGGCGGCATGTCGTGATTAAAATGTATCCGTATCAACACCTGAATTACTTTCAGCCTTCTTATTTAAAGGGAAAAGCCGAATCAGTGACCAAGGCGCTGCAAACCCTCCGGAGCGGACTCGAGAAAGAATTCAGTGAAACGCTTCGAGATCTCGCGCAGGAACCGCCGCTTTTGGGAAATCTTCTGGACGTCTGGATCGGTCTGCTCGCCACCGCAAAGCTGTGGGGAGGTTTAATGGGGGACGATTCATTGTACGATGCGATGCTCCAGCTTGCACGGCAGGAAGCCGATGAAAGAAAAAAAGAACAGAAAGATTCACTTGAGAGCGAAATCATCATAGCGACAAATCTTTTTCTGAAAGAAGCCACGCCTGTTGACGGCAATGGCTTCTACGATTCAAGGTCTTATTACCAATATATTTCGGAAATTATAGAGCACCGGCCGCTCCCTACGCTTCAAAATATAACCAGAATATTGGGGCAGTGCGGTTTGGTTGAACCAAGGGGTAGAAAGCGTGTCTCGGTTCCGGGCTTTTCCAAGAATCCCCTCTCTTCACTTTACAAATTCGACAAGGCGGCCATAAGTCTCATCGCGGAGAGCGAAGTGTTTTCGGACACCCATGAAACAAAAATAAAAATGTCGTGCGAGCCGTGGACTGAGGTTTATCGGGCAAGAAATCTTGATGAATTTATATGTGGGAAACTGGACAAAACCGCTATTTTCATGGTTGCGAGCGGGAACATCAAGACCAATGGAATCCTCCTTGTGGGAGATAATGGGCATGGCAAGACCACGCTCGCGAGAATTATTGCCAAGATTTTTTTGTGCACCAGCGAAAATGACATGGAGAAACCTTGTGGTGTATGCGAAACCTGCAAGGCGATTGACTCTCGCAGACTTGCTCGCCCACCCTATCTTGAAACCGATTGCACATCCAAGGATAAGAATGCTGGGCTGATCGAGCACCTGCGACAACTTTCAGTTTATAGGGTGGAAGGGAGAAGGGTCTATTACCCGGATGAGTTTGACAGCATGGGGACGCCTCAGCAGAAGCAGTTGCTTAAGATTATCGAAGATAATAAAAACGATGTTCTTTTCATTTTCAGTTGCAGCAATATAAAAAAGATAGAGAATGGGTTGCTGAATCGAATGACCACTTTCAAGCTGGAAACTCCCGAGCCGGATGGGGTGGTTGCCTTTCTTGAGCGCATATGTCGGTCGGAAGGAATTCAGATTGAAGACCGGGTTCCACTGAGAAAATTCGCCGATAGGTTTGGTTTGAACCCGCGTGAGTGTATAAAGCAGCTACAGCTTTTTGCGGCAAAATATTCAGTTGTGAACAGTGATAATATGGACGGATTTCTAAACGAGAAATAAACTTTGCAAGCACTCCTGCCGTAAAATAACAAGGAAGGTGGGCTGGAATGGAAAACAGGTTCACTGATGAAGAAATCAAGCGGTATCTCGTGTTGTTAAAGGAGATTATTTTGGATGCCAGACTTCTGGCGAGAAACCGTACAGAGCCGGAAATGCTCCATGATCTGCTGGACTGCGCACACAACCTTCCGGAATTGATATCATGCGGAACGCGAGACAAAAGACTCTATGTTTTACCAAGGTTGAAGAAGTTGAAGGAGCAATACGGACGGGATTTTTTCAAGTACATTCCGCGCGAGAACATCGATGAGTGGTGAAGGTGTTTTTCAAAATATCCAACAGATTTCCAGCCGGGAAATGAGCCCTGCGGGCGGTGCCGCCGCAGCGCGGGCTGGTGGGCCTCGAGCCTTGTGAAAAATCGCATTTGCCATTTCAAAGTCTCCTTCCGTTCATCTTGATTTTCTTCTGATTACGAAATCTAATAATCACGTCCGAAGCGCGGTCCATCGCGGCAGTGTGCCGGGACACCTGCGCGGGCGCGTGCGTCCGCCTCACGTTGGTGGCGCGCGAATCCTGTAGAAAATTGCTGCCTTCATTGTGATGTTTTCCTCCTTTTCACTCCTGCGGCGTGGGCGATGACCGCGACGAAAGCGCCGCCCGTCATGCCCGCATCGCCTCTTCAACCATTCTCATCGCCGCCGTTTCAGTCTTTTCCACCGATCTTTTTCGTCTGGGTTTATCGGCAGCTGCGCTTTTTCCGGCGCGGACTTCCGCTTCGACGCCGTCGCCGAACTCGTCAAAATGGGCACAAGCATGCGTCTCGCTGAACTGACTGTAAATTTTCAAAGTTGTATCGAGCCGCTTGTGCATCAGCATTTTCTGCAACGTCAGGAAGTCGCCGGGATGCCGCTTGAGATACCCTGTGGCCGCGATGTGCCTGATGTGGTGTGTGGTAAGGTGCTTCCCATGAACCCGCTCGCTCCAACCGAGAAAAATCAAGCGTAAACCGCGCTGGACAAACGGTGTCCCTTCACGGGTTATAAACAAGTTTTTACAGCCGCCGCCGTTCAGCAGGACCGGCCTCCAATCTTCAAGGTACTCTTCAAGCATCGGAACGAGAGACGCAGGGAACGGGAATTCAACATATTCAAGGCATTCCCCACGCTTGAATTCATCCCATTCGAACCGGAGAAAGTATTTTTTGTTACGCGCGATAAGGTTTTTTCCTATCTCCATCTCACGCAAGTTGCGGCTCCGCAGAGGGCGTTTGAGGGCAAGCCGAATCAGCAGTTCGTGTTCAAACTTCAGGGCAAGGGTTCTTTGGCTGATTCCTTCTTTTCCCGCCGCTTTTAGTTTTTTGTCCCGTTTTTCAAGCTGAATGCGGCACCTGCGGATCTCGTCGGCGATTTCCACGATTTCGTTGTACCTGTCGGCGAAATCGGCGGGACGGAACCGGGGTGTCGCTATATACTCCCGAAGAATTTCATCAATAGCTTCGGCGTCGCCGCATTGAAGGTTCAGACCGAGGGGCAGGAAATTGATCGCAAGATTTCTGAACAGGGCAATGTAACTTTTCTGATGGTGGCCGTTGGGACTGTTTTGGCTGTCAAGATACTCAATGAACGCAAGGATCTTTTCATAGCTCAGGACTGTATCCCAACCAATATCAAAAACAGGTATCCCGTGGATTTTTGTAAGAAAACCGATGTACCGTTCCATTCTTGTCAGGTTGTTGTCCCATGTTTCCTGTTTTTGTCTGCACCGCTTCGGCCTCCCTTTCGTATAAGGTGAAGTTGCCCACTTTTCGAAGCGACGGAAATCGGCAGCAAAAGACTTGGGCCACTCGGAAATCGCCAATCGATATGAAGGGTTGTTCTTCGAGGGCAGTTGGTAAAAACGATCCTCGGGGAATTCGAAAAATTGTTTGAGAACCTTTTTTGTGTAAGCGTATGCCCTGCGGGGATTTTCTATACCGCATTCGGGACCTGATAAGAACTGGTAATAGGCCTCAAAAAACTTTTCATCGCAGTCCTCAAGCCTGCATCCGCACGATGAGGCGAAGCGCCCGGCTTTCATCGCTGCCCAATACGCGATCTTGTGGATCGATTTCGCCTTCTCGACGACACCCATCCATTCTTCCGATATATCCGGGGCCTGATATGAATATAGACCTTTTTGCTTGGCATACTTCATCAGATCATGCAGGCGGTGTCGGTACTCCCGCTGGGATTTCTTTTTCAGATTCACTTCGGGGCTCCGCAGATAAGTTTTAAAGACACGTCCGAGCTCCCAGAACTTTTCCGACCGGATCTCGGAAATATCTTCCACGTCGAAGGCTTTGCAGAGATGCTTCAGCATCGTTTTTATGGCGAAGATTCTGTTCTTGTCTTCGCAGTCCTTTTCAAAACTTTCATAAATGTTTTTCATGTTAATCATTTTCATTGACTCCTTTTTGTTTGCATTTCAGGTGCCCATTCGAGCCCTTTCGCTACTGTGGACAACCGTTGGGTTTCGGACGGTCTTTTTTGAGTTCCTGTGGACGTTACCGCATAACCAAATTCCGTATTAGAGGGCACATCGAAACGTCCATCGCCGATCCTATTCAGGAATTCTTGCGACCAGTGCCGCCCTTTTTTGCCCTTTTGGATCCGGGCTTTTTCCAAGCGGCGTCCACTCCGTTCTGCTGCTTTAAATCAATTGTTTTGGTATCGTTTTCATTCCGGCTTCTGTAGATATAATTTTCAAGGTCTTCCCTTATCATCCGATAAGATCTCCCTATTCTGAAACATTTCAACTCCCGGTTTCTCATCATTTTGATCACGGTCTTACGACGCTTCTGTAAAATTTCTGAAACCTTCTCCGGCGTTAGTATTTCAGGGTACTTTGATAGCATGTTTTCCACCTCCTTTTCCACGTAGGCAAAATGACTTTTCATTAAATTTCGAAAATAAAATAAAAATAGGAATTTATTTATTTACGCCGGAAAAAAATATTTTTTGGGCTGAATCCTTTTGGCGTCAAGCGGCGCTGCAAATATATTTCAAAGAATATCACCGGCAATTATTCTCTTCGCGCGAGCAGTCCCATCATTTCACCGACGTAATCCTTCGCCATGCGCTCCCAAAAATCCTTCCCGCCTTCAATCAATACATTTTCGCCGCATTCGGGGCAGCGCCATTCCCCGGAACCGGTGTTATCGACCGATATGATCATCCCGGGAACCGGGACGATTTCAATGTCTCGAGAGGCTTTTGTGATGTAGTTCAAAAAACAGGCGTGTCTGAAACTTTTCAAAGATGTTTCGCCTTGGAATAGCAGGGTCGCGCAGTCCGGCCCGTGGGAAACATATCCCAAACCGGGAAAGACGGGATATTTTCCCGGCCCACCGACAGTTTCGAAGCCGAGCGCCGTTAGATTCCACCGGCGAAGAACGCCGTCTTCCTTTAATTCATTTAAGTGGATCACTTTTACGTAAACGCCCTCCGGCGAAACGTATTGTTTTTCAGACAAAATTATTTCGGCCTCTTTTTTCTCTACGCAATCGTCTTTCATACGACCGGCCAGCGACTTCAATTTCCCGAACCAGAAATCACTCGCAACCGCAAACCAAACGTTGACCGCGCCGTCGTTTTCTTTTATTCGGCGGACAGCAGAATCGATTTGTCCAAGCATTACCTGAAGCCTGAAAATGTCGCCCTGAAGAAAGTTTTTACCGCGCCTTCTCATTTTGATCCCCCTGACGCGCCCGCCTTTTTCCGTTTTTTAACATGTGTTTTTATCTCTCCGGCATCGTCCGAGTAGACGGTGATCTGACGAACCCCGGTTCGTCCGAAGTGCTCAAATTGAAGGTCGTACAAGTAGTCGTCGAGAATCCTTTGCAGCCCGCGCGCGCCAAGCTTCGTTTCGTATGCCTTCCGCGCGATCACCTCGAGCGCCGAATCATTTATAGATAGGGCGATTCCTTCGTTTTCAAACCGTAGAATCTGCTTTTTCAAAATAGAACCTTCGGGCTCGACAAGCACCCGTTTCAATTCATCGACCGACAGAGGATGAAGGACTTCGAATCTTGAAAACCGCCCAACCAATTCCGGCAGCATGCCGTATTTATGAAGGTCGTCGATCAAAACTTCGTTTCTTCCAAGGTTGTAAGCGATTTCCTCTCTGTCTGCCGGACTTTGCAATGCCCTGAATCCTATGGCATTTTCTTTCCTTCTGTCTCCGACAATTTTCCTCAACCCTGAAAATGCCCCGGCCGCGACAAAATGAATATTGTGAGTGCGGATCATCCTATTCTCATCCCTTGACGACCACCGCCTGCCTGAAATGTCTATCTGCGAATCTCCCGACAAAAGTTTTAAAAGTGCCTGCTGCACACCTTCTCCTGAAACATCTTTGCTGTTGCTGCTTGACAACCGCGCAGATAATTTATCTATTTCATCGAGGAAAATCAAGCTACACTGCTTCGCAAAAGCATCAACGTCATTCCCTACGCTTGTGGCGAATATTCGCAATATATCCTCGACATCCCCTCCCACATAACCCGCCTCCGTTAGCCCGGTGACATCAGTTATCACGTGGGGGATTTCGAGAATATTGCATAACTGTAAAATTCCGGCGGTCTTACCGCTTCCGGTGGGGCCTATTAAAAATAGATTTTCTTTAGGCGGAATTTTATCCCTCGGAGCGCCGCCAGCCAGAAGAGCGGTTCTGCGGAGCAGATTGTAACCAAAACAGGCCAGCGTCCGCAGATAACTTTCCTGTCCTATAATATGCCTTTTCAACTCAGAGTAAATATCCTGCGGCGAGGTGATTTTGACTTTTGACTTGCCGGGTTTCCTTCTGCCATCAGCCTCTTTTTTCACAGGTATCTCTGATTCCGCCGACAGCCCCATGTGTTTGCCGATCTCCAGCATGCAATGGTTGCAGATCGTGAGTTCCCTCCCGTTTTTCGCAACTATCCTGCACATTACGGACGGAATTTC
>JBDRBD010000210.1:0-2838 GCA_043823025.1 Candidatus Omnitrophota bacterium
TTCTGTCTAAAGGCGCTTAAATCGGCGTGATCTTCCATCGCAGAACGGACATAATCGGTTTGAGCAATGCGTTTTATGATTCCCATTTTTTGAGGTTCATCCGGTTGATGGGTGCGTACATCAGAAAATTTCAGGATCACAGCACCGGGTCGGGTCACTTTTTCACTTCGCCTTGTTTTTTATCTTTTATTGATTATGGAAAGTATAATATATTTTATGGCACAATCAAGACCAATCATGTGCGCGGGAATGATGAAAAACGAGTTATCCGCTAACCACTGGGATTTTTTTGACAAGATCTACTGCATCTCATTGGAGGAACGCGGGGACCGGCGGGAAGACGCCAGAATTCAATTCAGCAAAGTAGGCCTGTTGGATAGGGTTGAATTTGTGGTCGTAAAAAGGCATTCCCATAATTGTGAACAGGGCATTTATGACTCTCACATGAGCTGCATAAAAAGGGGAATCCAGGCTGATGCAGGAAATATTGTGGTTTTCGAAGACGATATCCGCTTTGAGAGATTTGACCCCGCCAATCTCAAGGACTGCGCGGACTTTTTGTCGGCCAAATCCGATTGGAAGCTCCTCTTTTTTGGATGCCTTGTCAAAGGAAGCAAGGAGACTCAAAACAAGAGTGTACGAAAGGTTAAATTTCGCAGCCTGGCCCACGCATATGCAATAAACCGAAAATTTGCAGAGACTCTGGTCGGAAAGCCGTGGCAGGAGACAGCCTTTGATAATATGCTCTCTTCCTTCGGGGAGGGCCTATACGCGGCCTATCCATCTTTTGCATTTCAGAGCAATTCAAGAACAGACAATTACAGTAAGTTGAGCTTGGACAAGCTCCGACGGCTATTTGGAGGGCTTCGCCGGATTCAGAAATGGAATGAATTGTTTTATCGACACAAAACCCTTTTCATAGCCCTCCACATTGTTGTATTATTGTTTCTCATTCTTGCATTTACTATAGGTTTCCTATCATGATGATCCCGACCAACGCATCCAAGATGATCCTTGTTTTCACGGCCTTTCTGATGGTTCTCGGGGCTGCCGGAAGAACTCTGGCAGAAGATGGATCAACGGAAACGATTCCAACCCGTTACGGCCTGGCCGGGATTGGAGGAAAAACCTTCGACCCCGTCTCTGATATTCATTTCCTCCAGTTATCGGGTTTCATCATGTGGGATTACGATCGCGTCTGGCATCACCGGGCGCCGGACCCGCTTCGCTTCAAGGTAGAATTCGGCGCCGGGGCCACGACATCGCCGGACAATCGGGCCGTGATTTCCACAGGGATGATGGCGTTATACTACCTGGACTTTTTTTCAACGCCCCGGTTGCGCCCATATTTGGAAGGAGGTATCGGAGCGATATACACCGATTTTCAGGTGGAAGGCCAAGGCTCGCGTCTCAACTTCCATCCCCAGGTTGGAATCGGCACTGAATTCAAGGTGAATTCCGGGGCGCCCTTTTTCTCCGCGATCCGACTCAGCCACATCTCGAACGGTGGTCTGCATAGCGAAAACCGGGGAGTCAACTCCTACCTGTTCATCATTGGGCGATTTTTTTAAGAGGCTCTGTCGGTGTCATGGCTCATTTAGAAGGCCTTTCAGGGCCGGGGATTCAAAACCCGCCATTTACGAGCCGCACTTCCGCCAAAATCATCGACGCGACCATTGTTACCCCCCTGGGGGACAATCTTGAAAAAACCTGGCAGGAAATGCTGAAGGGAAACCATGCCATCAGCCGCGTGAAACGTTTCCCCGTGAATCCTTACGGCTCCAAAACTGCGTGCACCTTTGAGGACTTAAGACCCACCGGCGGGAGATCCATGATTTACACCATCCTTGACCGCCTTTTCGCTGAAATGGCTCCGGTGCCGTGTGATGCATTTCTTATCACTGCGACCGCGAAGGCGGGGCTGGACAATCTGGAGCTGTTATGCCGTGGAAAGCCTGCCGATATCCGGGATATATTGCCTTCATCCGTCACCGACATGGTTTCCGAAAGGCTCGCAATGACTGCCGGTGGGATTAATATCAGTGCATCCTGCGCTTCTTCTACGATCGCCGTTGCCCGGGGAGCCGCATTGATCGCCGGAGGAAGAACGGAGGCCGTGCTGGTATGCTGTGCGGACCTGGTTACGGAATTCATTTTTTCCGGATTTTCCTCGCTTAAAGCCCTGGCCCCCGGCCCCTGCCGGCCCTTTGACCGGGACAGGCAGGGCTTGACCCTTGGAGATGGGGCTGCAGCTATCCTTTTGATGAGCCAGGGGCGTGCAAAGCGGGAGAACCGACGTCCACTGGGGACGGTTCACGGTTGGGGCGTCGCAAACGACGCGACACACATCACGGCTCCGGCCAAGAGTGGTGAAGGTTTGGTTCAGGCAATCTCCCGGGCTCTGAAAACATCGGAAATAGGAGCTGAGCAGATCACCGCCATCAACGCCCATGGCACGGGCACAGTCTACAATGATTATATGGAACTGATCGCATTTCAAAAGGTTTTCGGGGATCGGCAGGTTCCGATTTATTCGGTAAAGGGCGCCATTGGGCACTCCATGGGGGCGGCCGGCGGGATTGAGGTGGCCCTGGGGCTGAAAACCCTATGCGACCGCATGGCGCCCCCGACCGTCGGGTTAATCAATCCGATGGATGAGGCAAGGGGCCGGGTCAGTCCGGAACCGGTATCTCTTGCAGGAGATTACCTGCTGACAACCAATTCAGGATTCGGCGGCGTCAATGCCGCCCTTATTCTGGGAAGGTAAGGCATATGGTGACAGCGCTTATCACGGGCATTGGATGGGTGACCGCAGCCGGCATGGGTTGCGCAAAGGAC
>JBDRBD010000211.1:0-2975 GCA_043823025.1 Candidatus Omnitrophota bacterium
TTGGCAATGAGCAACAGCGACAGGGACAAACCGCACCATTTAGCCCTTTTTTCGGAACGGGAGAGGTGGCCGAGCGGCTGAAGGCGGCGGTCTCGAAAACCGTTATGAGTATCACAGCTCATCGTGGGTTCGAATCCCACCCTCTCCGTTAATATCATTGACACAAAGATGTCGGCGGCTTTCCTTTTTGCCGCCTTCGCCCTTTATCAAAAATAGTCCGTTGTTTGCGCGTTTTTTTGAGACCACGCTGATTTTCGGATGTAACGCAGTTTCTTCTCCGGGCTCGTGTAAAAGCCCATCGGAACCCGCTTTCGCACCCGGTTTTTTACTTAAATGCTGGCTCTTACATGTCGAAAAATTGTATTTTATTTCATTTAAGTAATCCGCCCCATCGCCGCCTCCGGCGCTTCCGTTTTTCCCGTTTCCATTGCCCCCGTCATCCGGACCATTTTCATTGATAATGCGCTCGATATCGAATCCCGTCGGAAGCGAATAATGAATCTCGAACCAGGACGGGTCAACCACGATTTTTACGATGAGCGCCTTCATGAACTGCTTCTTCTTTTCTGTGGGCAGTAAATCGAACAGCTCTTTCAGTCTGACAATATCGACGTCCAGAAGCGTTTCAGCGTCGTTGTCTTGGCGGACCTCGCACAGAAGCATTTCATTTTTCAGATTCACTATCTCGACATCTATTTCCTCGAGATTCTCGCGCTGGGCTTTAATGCGCCGCTCAAGATCGGCGGGATTCAAAGCCCCCTGTTCAAAAGCCTCGTAATACTTCTCCATGCCTTCTTCTATTCGTTTCTTCTTTTCGCTCAGTTTCCGGATGGCCGTTTTTCTTTCGGCGACCGCACCCTCCATAGATTCCTTTACATTCCTGACCTTCTCCTTAATGTTCGTCTCTGTGAGAATCCTGTTGAAAAGCCGGTCGACAATGAGTTCATCGAACCATTCGCGCCGCAGATTCACGTTGTCCCGCTTTTCGTTATAACGGTTTTGCTTTGAGCAGATGTATTGAGAGAGTATGTATGTTTTTCCATTGGATTTGTGCTTTGGAGAACGCCCGAAATAGGCCAGGCCGCAGACATTGCATTTTATCAAACCGCTGAGGAGATATTGCGAGTTATTACATTGCGCCATCGCCCGGCCTTTTTCCGCCAGCCTTTTCTGGACGCGGTCGAACACAGCGGTCGGCACGACGGGCGGCACGGCGTTTTCAACTCGAATCCATTTGTCTTTGTCCTTTTGGTTTCGCAGATTGCCGTTTTTTACCCCTTTCCTCTCTTCCTTATTGTACACGATATGGCCGATATAGATTTCGTTCCGGAGCATGCGCGTGAACGAAGGCGCCGCCCATTTCCCCCCGCGCGTGGTTGATATGTTATTGTCGTTCAGCCACTGACAGATGAGTTTGAAGCCTTTTCCGTCCGAGTACATCTCAAAGATACGCCGGGCGAGCGGCGCGGCCACCGGGTCCGGTTCCCATTTCACTCGCTTGTGGCCGTTGTCATTGACCTCGGCTCTTCTGAATCCGAACGGCGGCGGTCCGCCCGTGGAATAACCGCACTTCGCAAGATGCGTTTTGCTGCGCTCTACGTCCTTCACGTATTCGAGACGTGAGAATTCGGCGACCGCCCGGAGAATCTCAATGATCAGTTTCCCCAGAGAGTCCTCAGTGTCGAACGGTTCCTTGTAATAGAAAATGGATACGCCGCGATCCCGCAGTTTTTCGGTTGCGATGTAGGATTCCATCGTGTTGCGCCCGAATCGGGACACGGACCATGTGAGCACGAGGTCAAACGGCGACGGCTTGAGTTGCGAGTCCTTCAGCAGACGGGAGAATTCCGGTCTCTTGAATGTGCCGCCGGACTTCACGTCCGCGTAAATTCCATAGACCGGTTTGCCGCGGCGCTCCGCTTCCTTTTTCAGCGTGTCGATCTGCGTCTCGATGGAAAGGCCGACATCGGCCTGCATCTGCGTGCTGACGCGGACGTAGATAGCGCACGGTCTGATGATTTCCTTATTCTTCATCTTTTGCCTCCCCTCCTTTTGAGGCACAGGTTACCTCTGAATCTGAAATAGATGAAGCCGATTCAGAAGTATCTGGAGATGGTTGGCATCCATGTTTTGAGGACACAATCATCTCGCGCTGATCGGTTCCGAAAAACTCATTGAGTGTGTTTTGTATGTAATCAATGTCGACCATGCAAATCAGCCCCATAATGTGTTTTCGGGACATCTTCCCTAGCACGGCATCGTATTTCATGCGGCGATGCGAAGCGTGAAATCATGTCCCAATATCTACACCCCGGTTTTCGGGGGGGTGATTAGACAAAGAATTGAAAAATATTTTTGGAAGATGGCCGTGATCGGTATGCCCACTTGGGGCAATGCTTTGAGAAACGTGGGCAGACTCCAAAGAGAAATGGGCAAGTTATTGGAAAATGTGGGCAGGTTTTTAGAAAAAGCGGGCAGAAAATTAAAAAAAGCGGGCAGGAATTCGGGAAAAGCGGGCAGAAAACCCTGATTTCTTGGTAAATCTTCGTTCAGCGGTCGCATCAGAGGTAATCGGCAAAATTTTTTCAAATCAATTTCCCCAGTAATCAAGCCTCTTTTTGCATCGCATTGGTAATTTCCACATCGGTCGGCATCGGAATTGCCTTTTACATGAGAAACGGATAAAGGAGGTTTGCCCAATGAAAGCAGTCGAACTCCGCTGTACAGACCCGAAGTGTCTGTGTTCGAACAAAGGAAAGTTGCTCGCAAAGATTTACAACTTTCCCGAATCGGCGCGGGACAAAGATGTGATCGTTGAAGTTCCGTGCCCCAAAAAGAAATCGAAAGTGGTCGGGTTGAAAATCCAATAAGCAGCCCGATCTGAAAACCTGAAAAGCCCATCGCGGCTCTCGCAGCCCAGGGCGGTCTGAAAAGACTCCCTGGGCTTTTTGATTGGAGCGAGAGCCGTTGTTCCG
>JBDRBD010000212.1:0-5210 GCA_043823025.1 Candidatus Omnitrophota bacterium
AATTTCTTCAGATTCCTGAGAATCTCCAAGTTGTGGGTCACGGTTTTTCCGAATCCGATGCCGGGGTCCAAGAGGATGGACTCTTCCCGAACGCCGGCCCGTACCGCCTCCGCGATTCCCTTTTCAAAACAAAATTTGATTTCATCAATCAGATTGTCATACGTCGGGTTTTCCTGCATGGTTCGGGGTTCGCCCTTCATATGCATGAGGACAAGCCCTGCCTGGTGGCGCGCCACAACCTCCGCCATGCGTAAGTCGCCGTGCAGAGCAGTAACGTCATTGACCAATGAAGCGCCGTAGGACAGCGCCGCTTCCGCCACCTCGGATTTCGACGTGTCAATCGAGAGAATCGCGTTCCTCTTGCAAGCAGCCCAGGCCTCAAGGACGGGGCGCAGCCGGCACAACTCCTCCTCCATTGACACGGCCGCTGCACCCGGCCGCGTAGACTCCCCTCCGATGTCCACAATATCGACCCCGCCTGCCGTCAATTCCTCAAGATGCCGGCAGGCCGCTTCAGGATGAAGATACTTTCCTCCGTCCGAAAATGAATCGGGAGTTACGTTCAAGATCCCTACGAGGTAGGTTCGGCTCCCCATCGGCAAAACATGTTCACGCAGGTGGAGAGGGGGGAGAGGAGACAGGGGCGTATCGGCCAGGGAGTTATTTCTGATCAGTGCCATCTTTTTTGATCTCGGCTGGAAATCCCAAAATCGCGCGGACTTCCTCCGCCTCGAGGATCTCTTTTTCTCTCAGCGCTTCCGAAAGTTTCTTCAGGTCGTCCAGATGCGCGGCGAGTTCGGATTTGGCTCTTACATAACATTCATCCACAATCCGCCGGATTTCCTGATCGATCAAAACCGCCGTTGCCTCGCTGTAATTCCGCTCTTCGATCAGATCCCGACCGAGGAAGATTTGAGACTCTCTCCTTCCGAAACTGATATGGCCCAGCTTTTCGCTCATTCCGAATTCGCAGACCATGCGGCGGGCAATCGCCGTGGCCACCTCGAAATCATTCTGGGCGCCCGTGGAAATTTCACCGTAGACAATCTCTTCCGCTGCGCGTCCGCCCATCAAGACCGTGAGCTTTCCAGAAAGCTCGCTTTTGGTCATGATATAGCGGTCTTCCAGCGGAAGCTGGAGGGTATATCCCAACGCCGCGGTCCCGCGCGGAATGATGGAAACCTTATGCAAGGGGTCGGCGCCGGGAACCAGAAGCGCCAAAAGCGTATGCCCTGCTTCATGTATGGCGACGATCGACTTTTCATACTCGCTGATCACGCGGCTCTTCCGCTCGGGGCCGGCCACGACGCGTTCAATGGCTTCTTCCATCTCCTCCCCCGTCACTGCCTTTTTGTCCCTTCGCGCCGCCAGAAGTGCCGCTTCATTGACGAGATTCGCAAGGTCGGCGCCGGAGAAACCGGGGGTCTGACGCGCAATGGACTTGAGATCGACATTTTCATCCAGCTTCACCGAACGCGTATGGACTTTCAGGATTTCCTCGCGCCCGACAATATCGGGCCGGTCGATGACAATCTGGCGGTCGAACCGACCGGGCCGGAGGAGCGCTGCGTCCAGGACGTCGGGCCGGTTGGTCGCAGCAATCAGAATGACGCCTTCCTGCGTGTTGAATCCGTCCATTTCCACAAGAAGTGCATTGAGCGTCTGCTCCCGTTCGTCATGCCCGCCGCCGATTCCGGCGAAGCGCTGCCTTCCCACGGCGTCAATCTCGTCAATGAAGATGATGCTTCCCCGGCCGCTTGTTTTGGCCGTCTTTTTGGCCTGGTCAAAAAGGTCGCGTACACGGGAGGCGCCGACGCCGACAAACATCTCCACAAAATCAGATCCTGAAATGTTGAAAAAGGGAACGTCTGCCTCACCCGACACGGCTTTGGCCAGGAGCGTCTTCCCTGTCCCCGGCGCCCCCATCAGCAGAACGCCCTTCGGAATCTTCCCGCCGAGGCGCTGAAACTTCTTGGGATCCTTCAGAAACTCGATGACCTCTTGAAGTTCCTCCTTCGCCTCGTCCACTCCGGCCACGTCCGCAAACGTGATTTTGACCTTCCCTTCCGACAGCTTCGCGCGGCTCTTGCCGAAAGCGAGAATGCGGCCGCCCCCCTGGGCGCCGCGGTAGATGAAAAACCACAGGAAAGCGATAAAGAGCAGCATCGGGCCGAGGGAATAAAAAAGATTCGCCAGGATCGCCTTTGAAAGTTGAACTTTGAATCCCCGGACATTATCGCGAAGGAGCCGGATGCTATCCTGATCATTGGCGGGAAGATTCACGACGTATTGCGTCCCGTCGTTCAGTTCACCGTGCAGCACGTTCTCCACCAAAACCGCACTCCGGATCTTTTCCGTTTGGCTGTTCTCACGGACCATCGCGTAAAAATCACTGTATGGGATCTCCCGCGTCTGTAAATTCATGGAGAAAAGTCCTCTCCACAAATAGGCGATCCCGAGAAAAAGCAGCATCCACAACAGAAAACTCTTTAAAAAGCGGTTTTCCGGGGAAGGCGGCGTTTTTTTATCTTTGGGTTGAATACGTTGTTTCATTGTTTGTTCCGTTCCAATAAGTTAGATTATTATACTAAATTTGACTCCTCAACACAAACTTTCCGCCTCACGGGTGACGCGGAGGGCGAGACTCGTCCGCCAGAGTTTTAATTCAGGCGAGACGGTCCGCCTCTTGGGGCAGCGCCTTTCCGGGATGAGTCTTCCGGTAAAGAGACGCTGCGAACAGAATCTTGGTGGGCGTGGCGGATACTTCCAGGCAACCGGGAAGTGATTGACGGGAACTTTTTTCTTTCAAAAGAAGTGTAACAGACTGCCATTCGGCATAGCCAATCCGGTCCATGTCCACCCCAAGCTTCCGCATCGCCTCGCGGAAAATCTGTTTTTGAATCGCCACAGGAAGCCTCTGAAACAGACGCCTCTTCAGCACCAGGCGGGATTGGCTTCTCTCCAATAGAACCTCGCCCCATGCGGCCTCCGATGCTTTTTGAAGATAGTCATAGTCATCCGCCATATTCTTTCCGAGACGAACAAGGAGCTTGCGGATATTCGGGTTGAACTCTTTTTCAAGAAGGGGCAAAAGCTGGTTTCGAATGCGGTTTCGTGTATAGCGGAGGTCCTGATTCGAGGCGTCTTCCCGCCAAGCAATTTTTTCCGCGCGAAGATGATTCCGAA
Source organism: Candidatus Omnitrophota bacterium (assembly GCA_043823025.1). Lineage (GTDB taxonomy): Bacteria > Omnitrophota > Gorgyraeia > JACQQV01 > JACQQV01 > JBDRBD01. The sequence continues at coordinate 3,187 of JBDRBD010000212.1, forward strand.
TCTCTTCCTTCGAGAGATCCTTGAGAGGGCGGATGATAGTGCAGGATCCCAGTGCACGCCCATAAGGAATTCCTCTCAACCCTGAAAGACTGCTTCCGCGGAGAAAACGGAAGAGAATCGTTTCCGCATCATCGTCGGAGGTATGGCCCAGGGCAAGTTTGTTGGCCCCGGCTTCCCGGCAGACTTGTTCGAAAAAGCCGTAACGCGCCTTGCGGGCTTCGTCTTCGGAGGGCTCGGATGGAGAATGCCGCTCCCAACGCCCCACCCGCAACGGAACGCCCAGCCTTTCGCATAAAGAAGCGACAAAACGCTCATCCTCTTCCGAAGCCTCACCCCGGAGGCGATGGTTATAGTGTGCTGCCGTCAGTATCAAGCGGTAGGCGCGTTGAAGCTCGTGAAGACAAACAAGCAGAAATACGGAATCACATCCTCCGGAGACGCCGACGACGATTCGGTCACCCGGAGAAATCAGCGCGTGATCCTGAACTGTCTCAAGAAAAGTCTCCCTGATCTTCGGGATGGCGGCTGAACGAACACGACGGGTCGCTAGAAGGGATGAACTTTTTTTGGCCATACACGTCTCACCTACTTCTATTCTATACGCTCTACGCTAAAAGTGGTGACGCTTCGAAAACGTCCCTTATTCTACGAATATGAATGCCATGCTTTGAAAATCGATAATCGAAAATAGACCGCAATCGAGAATCTCTCGCATCAAATCTCGATTTTCTATTCTCGATTGCTCTACCATTTTTGCAAAGCAAAAATGGTGGCGGCGAAGGGGTCTACTCCGCTGAAGTGCTTGCGCCTTCAGCTTCGTAGCACCTCTCCTTCTTAATTATTATTGCTACGTAGCCCAAGAATGAAAATTCTTGGGCGAAGTAGAATGGCGGCGAAGGGACTCGAACCCCTGACCCATGGATTATGATTCCACTGCTCTACCAACTGAGCTACGCCGCCATGCTCGGATTCGCTCGGCGTTCGCCTCGCTCACCCGCGAGAGTTTAACACCGGCGGGCCTTGCGGTCCTCGCATTTCAAGGGGAAACCTACGGTTTCCCCTATGACGTTCGCGAACCCGTGTAAAATCCTGTCGCTCTCTGTACCCCTTCCCTAAAACCCACAAACAATAAACTACTTCAGCGAATCCAGCCTCCCCCAAGGACGATATCGTCGTCATAGAAAACGCACGCCTGTCCCGGGGTTACGGCATAGGCGGGCTCTTCCAGGCAAATCAAACAGGAATCCCCCTGCCGCTTGACTTCAGCCGTTGCCTTAGGGTGCCGATAGCGGATTTTAACAAAAAGTTTTCTTGTTTGGCCGTCTTCAAGAATATCCGAAACCCAGTTGACCCGGTCGACCCAAATCTCCCGGCGCGCCAAATCGTCCCGGGTTCCTACAATCAGCCGGTTTCTTTCGACGTCAATCGCTGTGACATACGCAGGCGCCCCCAAAGCAATCCCCAGACCGCTTCGCTGGCCGACCGTAAAAGCATGAATCCCCGGATGGCGGCCGAGAACTTTTCCTGTCCGATCCACAATCTCGCCTTCCCGGCCCTGAACGCCGTGTTCGTCCAAATAGGTGCGGTAGTCTTTCTCCTGCAAAAAACAGGCGTCCTGACTTTCCGCTTTCTTGGCGACAGAGAGCCCGGACTCGAGCGCATAGCGCCGCACTTCTTCTTTCGTCATCTCACCCAATGGAAAAAAAAGATGCGCCAGTCTTTCCTGCGTGAGGCCGAAGAGCACGTAGGATTGGTCCTTGTTTGCATCCTTTGCCGCTTTGAGAAGGAAACGCTTTTCCCCCGGATGATATTCAAGCCGTGCGTAGTGTCCCGTCGCAACATAGGAACAATCCATTTCTTCGGCCTTGCGGAGAAGGCCCCCAAACTTGACGTGGTCATTGCACGGAATGCAGGGATTCGGCGTCCTTCCCTGCGCGTACTCAGAAACAAAGTAATCAACCACTTTTTCCTGAAAGAGCGTTTCAAAGTTCAACAGGTAAAAAGGGATTCTGAGATGAGAGGCC
>JBDRBD010000213.1:0-3032 GCA_043823025.1 Candidatus Omnitrophota bacterium
ATTCGTTGGTATTGCTTTTGGGGGGCCCTGAAGAGGCCATCCGCGCCTTTCATGAGGTCATAGACAAAAAAGTCAAGCGGATTGCCTTGGTGGATACGCTGGCGGATGAAAAAGTTGAGGCGATTCGTTCCGCCGAAGCCCTGGGGAAAAATCTTTTCGGCGTACGGCTGGATACTCCCCCCAGTCGACGCGGAAACTTTGTCGACATTTTGAAAGAGGTTCGTTGGGAGCTGGACATTCGGGGATTTCAACACGTCAAATTGTTTGTCAGCGGCGGCTTGGATGAGGCGGATATCCCGAAGTTGAACCCGTGGGTGTATGGGTTCGGCGTCGGAACGACCCTCAGCGCCGCCTCCACCATCGACTTCGCGATGGATATCGTGGAGGTGGAAGGAAAGCCGCTGGCCAAACGGGGGAAAAACTCCGGTGCAAAAACAGTCCTTCGGTGCAAGTCCTGTTATGCCTCCTGCGTCATTCCATTCAGAGAAGCCTCCCTCCTTCGCCGGTGCGATTGCGGGCTCAAGCAGGAAATGCTTCTGGAACGCGTTCTTGAAAAACGCAAGATTACCCGGTCTCTCCCCACGGCGGATCGTATTCGCCAGTATGTCCTGAAACAGCTTCCCCATTATTCCCTCGAACCTTAACTTTTGACGGGTCTTAGAGATAAGAGGGCGTTCTTGATGACAGAGTCGGTTTCATTGCCTCTCGCATTCTTTGCAGGGGTCCTCTCTTTTTTATCGCCGTGCGTTCTCCCGTTGGTTCCTTCTTACCTTTCCTATATCACAGGGCTCTCCGTCGAAACCCTTGCCTCCGGGGAGGGCCGCAGAACGGATTGGCAGCATATCGGCATCCATGCGGCACTTTTCATTTTAGGGTTTTCCTGCGTGTTCATGATCCTCGGGATGACGGCAAGCGTTCTGGGGCAGTTTGTGGCGCACTATCACAAGGCGGCCCGGCAGGGGGGAGGGGTTTTGGTTTTTCTTTTCGGGGCATATCTCGCGGGCCTTCTGAAGATCCGATTCCTCTCCAGAGAGCGGAGATTCGCATTTCCTGTCCATCCGGCCGGATACGCGGGGTCGTTTCTCGTCGGCGTTATTTTTTCATTCGCCTGGACGCCCTGCGTCGGCCCGATCCTGGGGTCGATCCTGGTCCTTGCGGGAAGTTCCGAGAGCCTCCACAACGGCCTCTTCTTGCTGGGCATTTACGCCCTCGGTCTGGGGATCCCGTTTTTTCTCTCGGCGCTCGCATTGAATTTTTTCCTCACTTCGTATCGAAAGATCAGGCCGTATCTGGGCGCACTCGAGGTGGCCAGCGGAGTGGTGCTCATGGCGCTCGGCGTGCTTCTGGTGACCAATACCGTCGTGCGGCTGGCCGGTTTTTGCGCCAGGGCTCTTTTGCCCTTGAGCAGACTTTTGGGTCTGTAGCGTCCAGGTTCCTGGAGAAGGCATGACGTTAGAGATGTCGCGAAAATATCTTGTTCCGTTTATGACAACGTTTCTGTTGCTGGGGATGGCCGGCGCCTGGGGCCCCGGAGAGTGCGCTTCCTCCAAAGCTCCTCCTTTCAGTCTCTCCACCCCCGAGGGAGAAACGGTGCGCCTGGAGGATTTTTCCGGGAAGGTGGTTTATCTGGATTTTTGGAGTTCGCAGTGTTATCCATGCCTGCTTCAGATCCCGCAGCTGGTTTCTTTGTACAATGCGCATCGGGAGAAAGGGCTTGTTGTGATCGGCATTTCCCTCGGAGATTCAGAAGACACACTTCGGCACTACATCCAGAAGATGGGGATTACCTATCCGGTGGTGGCGGGAGACGACCAGATTGTCGAACTTTACCGCGGCATCTACTTTTTGCCGACCGCCTTCCTCATTGACCGGGAGGGACTTCTCCGGAAAAAATTTTTTGGATACAGAGACCGGGAGGCCATTGAACACCTCATTCTCCCGCTTTTGGAGGAGTAAGTTCCAATGAAAGTTTCCGTCGTGATTCCGGTATTGAATGAAGCTAAGTCTATTGGTCTTGTGCTGGACGCTATCCCGAAGGCGAATGTCCATGAAGTGGTGGTTGTGGACAATGGAAGCAGCGATGGGAGCGCGTCGATTGCACGGCTCAAAGGGGCGAAGGTGGTTCATGAAGTGCGGTGCGGCTACGGCCGGGCCTGCCGTACAGGACTGCGGATTCTGGATCACCCCGATGTTGTGGTCTTCATGGAAGGGGATTTCAGCGACGTTCCGGAAGAACTCCCCAAGTTGCTGCAGCCGCTTCAGGGAGGCGAGGTCGATTTTGTCCTCGGATCCCGCATCCTGGGGCATTGGGACCGAGGTTCCATCCGGCCCCATGTCCTGTGGCGGAACCGCATCGTCTGTTTTCTGGCTCGGCTTCTGTACCACAAGAAGTACACGGATATCGCTCCGTTCCGGGCGATCCGCTATTCCGTATTACAGGACTTCAAGATGCGCGAACTTTCCTACGGATGGAATCTTGAGATGCAGCTGAAGGCCGCCAGGCACCATATTAAGACGGTGGAGCTTCCGGTCCGTTACCGCATGCGGGTCGGGGAGTCCAAGCTGAGTGGGAGTTTCCGGGGATGCTTTTCCGCCTCGCTGAAAAATTTTTGGACTTTGTTCCGTTATTTATCTTGACGAAGGAGGCACCCGGTGAAAAGACGGTTCTGGGGCTCAGGAGGCGCCGTAGTGGTACTTCTTCTTTTAGGCCGGGTCACGACGGCGGAAGCGCGGGATGACTGGGAATACTGGTTCAATGAACAGGTGGAGATAACGCTTCAGGAGAAACTGGCGCTTAAGTGGAGCCAGGATATTCGACTGCAGGACGACATGAGAAATTTTTATGTGGTGAATCCTAACCTTTCGCTGGTCTGGAAGATGGAAAAATTTTTGGAACTTGGATCCGGATATAAGTATCAGTACACCAAGACGAGCAGCGGAAAGCACACGGATGAAAACCAGCTTTTTTGGGATATTACCCTCAAAAGTCCTTTCCGAGGATGGAACCTCACGAACCGCCATCGCATCGAACG
>JBDRBD010000214.1:0-14219 GCA_043823025.1 Candidatus Omnitrophota bacterium
ATCAGAGGGGTTATAACGACATGAATCCCGTTAGAAACATCTAACGGGACCAACGAGGAGTTTCTAACGGGATGAATCCATTGAAGATTGCGCCAAGTCTTTTGGCGGCCGATTTCAGCCGCCTCGAAGAAGAAATCAAAAAGGTGGAGAAGGGATCCGATTTTCTGCATGTGGATGTGATGGATGGGCATTTTGTCCCGAACCTTACCATCGGCCCGATGGTGGTGGCCGCCATCCGTTCGCTGACTTCTGTCCCTCTGGATGTGCACCTGATGATCACCCATCCGGAAAAATACCTTGAGGCGTTTGCAAAGGCGGGGAGCGATATCCTCACCATCCACGTCGAGGCCGCCAAGGAAAAAACCCCTCAACTGCTTTCACGCATTCGCGCCCTCGGCGTGAAACCGGGCCTTTCTTTAAATCCGGAAACGCCCCTTTCGGCGGCCAAGGATTATTATATGCAGGCGGACATGGTCCTCTTGATGACCGTTCATCCGGGGTTTGGCGGGCAGGAGTTTATCCGCGGCGTCCTTCCCAAAATCGAGGAACTCAGAAAGCGGTACCGCGGAGACATCGAGGTGGACGGCGGCATCAACACCGAAACGGCGCGGGAAGTTGTGCGAAAGGGAGCCAATGTGCTGGTGGCAGGGACCTATATTTTCCATGATCCCAATCCTCTGGAAGTCATTCAGAAGCTGCGGCAATGTCAGTGATTCATTTCGGAACCGATGGTTGGCGGGGGACCATCGCCGCGGAATACACCTTTGAGAACCTTCGGAGGGTGACGCAGGCCGTCTCCGGGTTTCTGGCAAAACAGTATCCCCGGAAGGGCGCTGTCGTCATCGGGTATGACCGCCGGTTCCTTTCCGAGGCGTTTGCAAAGGCCTCCGCCGAAGTCCTTGCAGGCAACGGCTTCGGGGTTCTCCTTTTTTCAAATCCGGTGCCGACGCCGCTGGTGAGTTTCAAGATTGTCCGGGAGAAAGCACTAGGTGGCATCGTCCTGACCGCGAGCCATAATCCGCCGGAGTTCCACGGATTCAAGTTCAAGGAAGCAAGCGGCGCTTCCGCTTCCTCCGACACGACTCGAGCCATTGAGGCCCTTCTCGGGCGTTCGAAGGTGTGCTCTCTTTCTTTTGAGGAAGGGCTCCGCCGAAAGAAAATCATTTATCTTTCGGAGGAACGCGCCTACATTCCTTTTCTCTGGAGGGGATTTGACCGCTCCCTCTTCAAAGAAGCGCGTCTTCATGTGTTAGCCGACAGTCTTTATGGTTCTGCGTCGGGATACCTCTGGCGCGCCCTGGAGTACGGTTCGGTGCGCGCCGAAACGCTCCACACCGAACGGGACGTCCTTTTTGGAGGATTTTCTCCGGAGCCGATTCCAAAAAATTTGGGAGAGCTGATGCAGGAGATGCGGAAGCGCTCCTACGACCTCGGCGTTGTCGTCGACGGCGACGGGGACCGGATGGCCGCTGTGATGCCGGGGGGTGATTTTCTTCCGCCCAGCAAGATTCTGGCGCTTCTTCTTTATCACCTGGCGGCGGAAAAAGGCCTTCGGGGGAAGGTGGTGAAGACCGTTTCGGGCTCCATGCTCATCGACCGGGTTGCAGATGCCTACGGGCTTTCTGTTGAAGAAAGTCCCATCGGTTTCAAGCACATTGCGGAAAAAATGGCCCGTGATCCCGATTTTTTGATCGGCGGGGAAGAGTCCGGAGGCATCGGGATCCGGGGGCATCTTCCGGAGCGGGACGGAATCCTGGCGATTCTTTTCCTTCTCGAAGCGATGGCCATCCGGAAAAAATCTATGACGCAGCTGCTGTGCGTTCTCAGGAACCGTTTCGGAAGCTTTGAGACAGACCGTTTGGACATCGCGTTTCCGAAGGAGAAATGGAAAACCCTGTCCCGTCGGCTCCGGCGAAAGGCAAAGGAGCTTCTCTTGGGAGAGACGCCTTCGGAGATGAAAGACCTTGACGGTTTGAAGCTTTTGGGGACGGAGCGATGGCTCATGTTTCGGATGTCCGGAACAGAGCCGCTTCTCCGGATTTATGCTGAGGGAAGTTCCCTGCAAGAGGTACATAGGATGCTGCAAAAAGGAAAGCGGCTTGCCGTTTCGGAGCTTGCCTGATGGAACAGAGCCGTATCCGGAATTTTTCCATTATCGCCCATATTGACCACGGGAAATCGACCCTGGCGGACCGTTTCCTGGAATGGACCGGCGCCGTCGATAAAAGGTGGTTCCGGGACCAGCTCCTCGACGATATGGATTTGGAGCGGGAAAGAGGAATCACGATCAAGGCGAGTGCCGTTTTCCTGACCTACCGCGCCCTTGACGGGAACGATTACTATCTTAATCTGATTGATACGCCGGGGCACGTCGATTTCACCTTCGAGGTGTCAAAATCGATTGCGGCCTGCGAGGGGGCGATTCTTTTGGTGGACGCTGCCCAGGGGGTCGAAGCGCAGACTGTCGCCAACCTCTACCAGGCGATGGAAAGGAAGCTCGCCATCCTTCCCGTCGTGAACAAAATCGACCTTTCCCACGCGGATCCTGAAAAAACGGCCTTGCAGATTCATGAAATCACCGGCATCGACCCTGAGCGCGTCCTGAGGGCGAGCGCCAAAGAACGGATCGGGATTCAGGAAATTCTGGAAAGGGTGGTTCAGGATATTCCGGCCCCAAAGGGAAACGTTCAGGATCCCCTGCAGGCCCTGATTTTTGATTCCACGTTTGACACCTATAAAGGCGTGATCGTTTATGTGAGGGTGGTGAACGGAAAAATCACCCCCCACATGCGCATCCAGATGATGGCGCAGGGAAGTACCTATGAGGTTCAAGAAGTGGGCCGTTTTCATCCGAAGCCGGCTCCGGAGCCGGAACTGGGCTGCGGGGAAGTGGGGTATTTTACCGCGAACATCAAATTTGCGAGGGACGTGGCCATCGGCGACACGATTACCGATGCCCATCGCGTTGCTGCCGCGCCCCTGCCGGGATACCGGAAGCTTCAGCCGATGGTTTTCAGCGGAATCTATCCGGTCAATCCCAAGGATTTCCCCGCCCTGAAGGATGCCATAGAGAAAATGCACCTGAACGACAGTTCCTTCGTTTACGAGCCGGAAAGCTCCGCAGCGCTCGGGTCGGGTTTCCGCGCCGGATTCCTCGGCCTTTTACATATGGAAATCATCCAGGAGCGGCTGGAGCGGGAATACGGTTTGAATTTGTTTTTGACGACGCCCAGCGTGGTTTACGAGGTCCGGAAAAAAGACGGGACGCTGATGAGGGTGGATAATCCGAGCCGGTTTCCTCAAGGGGAAGTCGCCGAGGTCAAAGAACCCACCATTCATGCGATGGTGCTGGTTCCCCAAAGCGCCATCGGGGACGTGATGACGCTGGTCACGGAGCGCCGCGGCCGCTACAAAAGCAGCGAATACCTTGACAAAGACAAAGTGAAAATTTTCTTTGACATGCCGCTTTCCGAAATCATCGTCGATTTCTACGACCGTCTGAAGTCGGCGACGCGGGGATACGGCTCGCTCGATTATGAGATCAAGGAAAGCCTTCCCTCCGAGGTGGTCAAGATGGATATCCTCCTGAATGGGGAGCCCTGCGAGGCCTTTTCCATGGTCGTCCACCGTTCCAAGGCGTTTTCCAAAGGGAAAGCGCTCGTTCTCAAGCTGAAGGAGCTGATTCCACGCCATCAGTTTAAGATACAAATCCAAGCGGTGGTCGGTGCAAAGATTATCGCCGCCGAACATCTGAGCCCTATGAAAAAAAATGTAACTGCCAAGTGTTACGGCGGAGACATTACCCGGAAACGGAAGCTATGGGAGAAGCAGAAAATCGGCAAGAAAAAGATGAAGCAGTTCGGCCGCGTGGAAATTCCCCAGGAGGCTTTCCTGGAGGCACTGAAGGTTCAATAAGATGAATGAGAAAACGAAACGCATCTTCCGCGAATATGTCGAATCCATTCTAATTGCCCTTGCACTCGCCCTGTTGGTCAGGGCTTTTGTGATTCAGGCTTTCAAGATCCCGACGGGTTCCATGCGCCCCACACTCCTGGAAGGCGACCGGATTCTGGTAAATAAGTTCATTTACCGGTTTTCCGAACCCGAACGGGGCGACATCGTGGTTTTTAAATATCCCGAAAACCCAAAACGCGACTTTATCAAACGCTTGGTCGGGAAAAGCGGGGATCACCTTGAAATCCGGAACGGAAGACTTGTGGTCAACGATGAGGAAATCACCGCGGGCTCCCTCGGAGAACGCTACTATTATAACCAGGGCCCGTTGGGTCAGGAGGGGGATGAGCAAACAGTCCCCGACAATAGTTATTTTGTCTTGGGGGATAATAGTGCCGCGAGCCGCGATTCGCGCTTCTGGGGATTCGTGCCGCGCCGCTATCTCGTAGGGAAGGCCCTGGTCGTGTATTGGCCGCCAAGCCGGATCCGGGGCCTCCGCTAGAAAAGGATCTCGTCCTATGTCGCTTGCCAACCGCATCACGCTCGTCCGTTTTTTCCTCGTCCCCTTTTTCGTCTGGGCCCTTGTCTATTACAGTCCCCAGAGGGATTATCTGCGCCTGGCGGCCATTGTGATTTTTGTTTTGGCGATGATTACAGACGGGCTGGACGGCTACATCGCCCGGATCCGTTCTCAAAAGACGCCGCTCGGTCTTGTATTGGATCCCCTCGCCGACAAATTTCTTCTGATCAGCGGCTACATCGCCCTGACCGCATTAAATTCGCTCCCGGAAGGAATCCGCATTCCCGCGTGGCTTTCCATCCTTGTTATCAGCCGGGACGTTTTCATCCTGAGCGGTTCCGCCGTCATTCAGTTGATGACCCAGCGGCTGGTGGTGAAGCCGAGCGTTTTGGGTAAAATCACCACGTTTTTCCAGATGTCTTCGATTCTCGTGGCTCTTTTGGGAAGCCCCTTCCGGCTTTTCTTTTTCGGCGTCACCGCCGGCTTCACCGTCCTTTCCGGTCTGGGGTATTTCCGTTACGGCCTCGGGATTTTGAACAGTTCTTCTTCTCAGTCATAGGTGCCTGATGCATCCGGTCGTGGCCATTGTCGGACGTCCCAATGTCGGTAAGTCATCACTCTTCAACCTCCTCCTCAACCAGAGGCGTTCCCTGGTTCATGAGGAAGCCGGGACCACGCGCGACCGCATCGAGGCACGCTGTTCGCTTGGGGAAAACACCTGCACCTTGGTGGATACGGGCGGTCTTCTCCACAAGGATGAAGATGCCATCCTGCGCCAGGTTCTTGTCCAGGTGAAGCATGCCATGGCGGAATCGGACGTTCTCCTTTTAGTCGTGGACGCGAAGGCCGGGCTGGTTCCGATGGACCTTGAAGTGGCCGGACTCCTGCGGAAATTTTCGAAGCTGGTCTGTTTAGTTGCCAACAAAGCCGACAATCCGACCCTCGAACAGAGTGCCGTCGATTTTTATCCGCTCAGCCTCGGGGACCCGATCCCGGTTTCGTGCACCCAGGGAACGGGGATTTCAGCGCTTCGAGACCGCCTGTCTCAGCTTCTTCAGGGAAGCGTTCCCGAAACGGCCGAAGAAGTTTCCATTCGGATGGCCGTGGTTGGGCGGCCCAACGTCGGAAAATCCTCCTTCTTAAACAAGCTGCTCAACCATGAACGCCTCGTTGTCGACGCAGCTCCCGGCACGACGCGCGACCCGGTGGACATCCTCTTCAAGAAAGGGGACCAAACCTATATTCTCATCGACACGGCCGGCATCCGGCGGTTCTCAAAAATTCGGGATGCAATTCTTTTCCAGAGCGTGCGCACCACCCGGGAGATGATTCGGAGAAGCGACATCTGTCTTCTTTTGATCGATGGCGCTGCGGGGGTTTTGGAGGAAGACCTTCAGATTCTCCGCTGGATTGCTGAAGAGGGGCGGGGCGTCGTTCTCCTTGTGAACAAATGGGACCTTGTGAAGGAAGTTAAAGAAAAGGATGCGGAGACGCTGCTTCGCCGACGGCTCGGAAATCTTAACTTCATGCCGGTTCTCTTCACTTCCGCCGTGACCGGAAGGAACGTTCTCGAGAGCGTGGCACTTGCCGAGGAGGTTTCAAAAAACTATTCGGGCCGCATCGAGACGCATCGCCTCAACACGCTTCTTTCGGAGATCCGGAAAAGACCGGAGCTTTTTCCGGGACGGCACATTCCACATGTCACGTATCTGGTTCAGACCCAAACCCGGCCGCCGCAGTTTCTCGTGTTTGGCGCCTCTCGGGAAGACCTTCATTCAGACTTCCTCCGTTTTCTGGAGCGCAAACTGCGGGAACGTTTTCCTCTTTCGGGCGCACCCGTGAAATTCACACTTCGGACACAGAAGAGGTAAACATGATTGCCATTTTCATCTCACTGATTCTAGCGTATCTTTTGGGTTCAATCTCCCCCAGCTATCTTTTTGGGAAGCTTCTTAAGGGAATCGACCTCCGTCGGCACGGAAGCGGAAATGTCGGTGCCACCAATGTATTCCGGGTTCTCGGCAAGGGGGTCGGCGTGATCACGCTTCTGTTGGACATGGGGAAAGGCTACGCGGCCATTCATCCGCTTGCCGCTTCTATCACAGCCGCTTTCACAATTCCCATCGATCCCCTCCTTTATCAGCTTCTCATGGGACTCGCCGTTATCGCCGGCCACAATTGGTCTGTCTTTTTGAACTTCAAAGGAGGGAAAGGGGTCGCCGCGACCTTCGGCGTTCTTCTGGCGCTGACTCCTTCTGCGCTCGTTGTTACGCTCCTGGTCTGGCTTCTGGTGAAGCTTCTGACCCGCCGCGTGGCTCTTGGTTCCTTAGCCGCGGCTCTGGCGATGCCGGTTTCCATGGCAGTCATGGGATACCCCCGGCTCTTTATCGGTTTCGCCGTTTTGCTGGCAGTTTTAATTTTTTACACCCACCGCTCAAATATTCGTGAAATATTTTTCGAAAAAAAGCCATAACTCTCTTCAAATAATAAGCAGTTATGATGTTAGACGAATAAAGAGTTAAATTAATGTCCTTGACATTCCCCCCATTTACAGGTATACTTTAACTAGCCGGGTAGATTTGTAGGCATTTTTTTATCCTCTTTAATTAAAGCCTTTATAAAATTTTTAAACGGTCAAATGGGTAGGGGTGCCCATGCGCGAGATTGTCTTCAAAAACTTAACGACCCGGGGTCACCGAAAACGCGATCTTTGGCTGGAGGAAGTGACCGAAGAAAACGGAATGCATGCCAAGATCCGGAAGCGGTGCGTCTATCTGATCAGAGGTCATTTGCATCTGGCCGCGCCCCAGGTGGTCGAAAAATGGATCACCGACCACGCCGAAGATCCCAAGTGCCGTTTGCGAAATCTTACGGTAAGACGCATCGAAGACAGCAAAACAAAGACAAAGCATTTTTACTTTAAGGCGGTCGGGAATTTTTATGCGGTCATGGGCTTGGAAGTTTTCTCGGTTGGATTTTTCCAGACCTACGAATTAGACCTTTCGGAATCGAATGAAAAAGGAAACGCGGCATGGAGCTGATTCCAGAGGGAATACGCCAGTATGACAGGCGAAAGCATGCGCGGGTCGTGAAGGACCTCTTTACCGTGTATGCGACTCCGGAACCCTTTCAGGAAGGCCTTTTTAAAACGGAAAATATAAGTGCGGCCGGAATTCTCTACCGCTCCCAGAGCCCCATGAAGGTCGGCACTGCCATGAACCTCAACATACACCTTCCCGACACCATCAACCCCATCCCCTGCGAGGCCCGCGTGGTCCGAAGCGAAGTCAACAGACACAAGGCTCTTGTATACGACATCGGCCTGGCGTTTACGAGGATGGCGGACCTGGATAAACGACAGCTCATCGGATGTCTTCTGACACAGGATGATTTTTATCTGTTCCGATAGGATTGGCATTTACCCAGCACTTATTTAATGAGTAAACATTCTGAAATAAGTGCTGGGTAAATTCGGACAGCGACTATGTCGTCCTGATGAGCCCCGTTACTTTATGCTCAGCATTTATCCCTCGACTCGGCCTTCGGCCTCGCTCGGGATAAATTCGGACAGCGACTTATGTTCGCTGACGCTCCATAAGTCGCGTCCTCATTTATTTTTTTCGGAGATACGAAGGAAGAATTTTTAAGGCCGTTCTGTATTTTGCCGCCGTGCGGCGGGCAACCGTCAAGCCCTCCCGCTTGAGCCGCTCGACGATTTCCTGATCACTCAACGGATGTTTCGGGTCCTCGGCGCGAACCCAGCTTTCAATCAGCGCCATGACGCTTTTGGAACCCACCAAACTCTCCCCGTCCTCTGTTTTCGCCGACCGGTCGAAGAAATGCTTGAGAGGGAAGCATCCGTGGGGCGTTTCGATGACTTTGTTCATCACGACCCGGCTGACCGTTGATTCATGGCAGTCCAAAACCGCCGCCACATCTTTCAGCGTCAGGGGCTTCAGATATTCCGGGCCTTTCTCCAGAAACTCTTTTTGAAACTCAATCACCACCCTCGCGACTTTTGCGATGGTCTCCCGTCTTTGGTTGAGGCAGCGGATGAGGGTGATGGCTTCCTTGAGTTTTTCCTTCAGGAATTCCCGCGCCTCCTTCGCGGAGGATTTCTCCTTAATCAGTTTTTTGTATAGGGGATTGATGCGGATGCTCGGGAATCCTTCGTTGACAAAAGTCAGTTCATAGCGGCCTTCCTTCTGGGTTACCAAAAGATCCGGCGTCAAAAAGGCCGCTTGGCCTCGGCTAAAGGCGCGCCCGGGCCTCGGTTCCAGACGCCCGATGCGCTGGTGCGCTTCTTTCACCGCCTTGAGGTTTGAGCCGAGCGCCTTCGTGATAGGGGCGTATCGTTTCCTCCCCAGCTCTGCGAGGTATTTGTCCGCGATACGGTAGGCAAGTGTGTCTTTTTCCCCCGCCTGCTCCAGCTGGATGAGGAGGCACTCCCGAAGGTCGCGCGAGGCGATCCCGACCGGCTCGAAACGCTGAAGGGCTTTCAGGATGCGCTCCACCTTGTCGCGGCTCGTCTTGAGGGTCTCCGCAATTTCCGCCACGGAGCTTTCCAGGTAACCGGACTCGTCGAGATTTCCGAGAATATAGTCGCCGATACGGCGTACCTCCGCATCATTGGGAAAAGTGACTGCCAGTTGCTGGGAGAGGTCTTCGCGGGGAGAGGGGGGCTTAGTCACAAGACTTTCCCGGTAGGCGCGCTGTTCCTGTTCTGCTTCGGTGTCCCCCCGCTGCGAGATATATTCCTTCCAGTTTTCGTCCTCATCAATCATCTGCTGCAATTCCCGGGGTAGGGGTTCCGAAGAATCTTTTTCCTCTCCGGGGGAGCGCTCGCCCTCGATTTCCTCAAGAACAGGATTGTTTTCCAGCTCCATTGTGATAAGAGTCCTTAACTCCTGCATGGGAAGCTGAAGGATATAAAGGGACTGCTGCATCTGGGGGGTAAGAAGCAGCTTTTGAAGCTGTTTTTGGGTCTGTCTGAACTCGAGAGCCATAACTTTCTCCGGAGTTATTATACCACAAAAATCCCTTTACAGCGCCCGTGACAGGTGTATAATAAAATGAACTTGCCTCTTGAACTATGGACGGATTCTTTAAGGGGCAGCTGTATTCCGGATAAAGCACCTTCATTGAGGGAGATGAAAAGATATGGCCAGAACGGATGAGAGTCGGCGCGGCAGGCGCGTCCGCGTTGAGATTCCGGTTCTCCTTGTATGCGGCAATGAGCAGTTTTCAACTCATACCGAGAACGCGAGTCTCTTGGGAACTTACATCTCCGTCGGAAAGCAGCTTCCCATTGGGGCCGAAGTCCGTCTTACGTTAGACCTTTCCCAGACCTCTTACGGAGGTCAAGTCCAGTGCCAGGGCGTGCTGGTCCGGTGTGAAGCGCTCCCGAGCGGCCTCTTCGGACTCGGCGTCTTCTTCAATCAGTTTCAGGGCGACGGCGAGGCGCGTCTCGATGCGATGATTGAGGATCTCCTCATCAAACAAAACGAAGAAGCCCAGCGCTATTTTGAAGAAAGGGAAAGGCTCCGCAAGGAGCGGATGAAAAAGAAACTGGCCGAGCGAAGGAGAAAGCGCCGAAAACGCGGCCGGCCCCCCAAGAAACGCCGCGCCAAACCCGCCCCGAAAACAGAATAAAATCACTCTTCTTGCGAGAAAACTCCTTCTTATACCCCGCATCGCACATACCCCAAGTAACCTTGTGTTATTTCGTCCTTAGAAATCAACCCGTCAGAAAATCAAGCTCTGACGGGTTTGTTTTAATCAAGAGTCATTCCTGATATAATTTTATTGAAGGGGTAGGGTTACGCCGAAATGAGTTATAAGGTTTACATCGAAAAACAAGAAGATCGCCCTTGGCAGGGAGATGCCTGGCGAGATGAGAGCCTTGAAGAAAACCTCTCTCTCTGTGCCGTCCAAACACTTCATGATCTCCTACTGAGTACACTGCCAAAAAAAGGTAAGATTCTCGAGGCAGGATGCGGGCTGGGGCGATGGGTTATTTACTTGAATGAACGCGGGTATCAGACAGTAGGACTTGAAATCTATGAGGATGCTTTAAAGCCCGCCAGGAGACAGTATCCGCATTGTCCTTTTGTG
This sequence comes from Candidatus Omnitrophota bacterium, assembly GCA_043823025.1. Classification (GTDB taxonomy): domain Bacteria; phylum Omnitrophota; class Gorgyraeia; order JACQQV01; family JACQQV01; genus JBDRBD01. The sequence continues at coordinate 10,589 of JBDRBD010000214.1, forward strand.
GTCGGAAATGTGCTCAAGCTGCCGTATCTCAAAAATAGTTTCGACGCAGTCATTTCCCTCGGCGTTCTTGAGCATTTTGAAGAAGGGCCGCGCGAAGCGCTTCAAGAAATCTACCGCATCCTCAAACCCGGAGGAATCCTTTTTTTGACAGTTCCTTTCGAGAGCTTTTTACGCCGGTGGATTCACCGGCCTTACCATCACACCACGATTTTTGTCAAGAAATCTCTGGGGAAAGACTTTCATTTCGGGGAATACCGTTATCACCAAAGAGAAATGGAACAATTTCTCCTTGAGTCAGGTTTCCAAATTCGTGAAGTTCATCCTGACGATTTTCGCCCTCCCAAATGCCTTGGATTCTACACGGATTGGATGCGTTATGTGGCCAAAGAGGGGGAAAAATGGGAACTGAACCGATTTGGCCGCATTTTGGTTCGTTTGTTAGATACCCTTTCTCCTTGGGCCTATCCTTCCGGTATTCTCTTTATCGCCGATAAAAAGTTTTAACACAGGCTCACCCCTTGCTTCTGATTCTCGCCAGATTAGGAAGACCCTACCGGAGAGCATTGATTATTTCTAAGTTCTAATCTCCCTTTCATCAACTCTAGCACTAGCAACCTAAATCCACCTTCAAGAAAGTTAATCGACGCAAAATGTAGATTTTCATCTATTGTTTTGTCCTGTATCTTAAGGTATACTCCTTTTTAAAAGGGGCCAAGACGCAAGTTTTTAAAAGAGAAGGGTAGAAAAATGAGAAAAACATTCGTTTTTACTCTAATAGCCGTAGGATGTTCTGTAATGATGACAACCACTTGCCTTGGCCTTTCGGATAAAGATCTGGGGGTGAATTATCCGGATGCGATTGTATATGGCGGTGTCACGGTATCTCTCGGAGGCGCACAAGATGCTGCCAAAGGTGACGTTGATGGGGACGGAGTGCCCGATTTAATTTTTACGGGGCGGTTAGACATTGGAGCTCCCCAGACCAGAAAATATGTAGCCGTTTTCTTTGATGCGACACTTGCATCGATTCATAACAAAAATTTTTCCAATGCGGATTTCATGATCATTGCACAAAAACCTTATCCCTGTCCCTGGACATCTGACATTCTCAAACATCACCCCAAATATCAGGTAGCGGTGGCCGATTTGAATCAGGATGGGTTTGATGACATTCTTTTCGGCTTGCCGACAACTCAGACAGCGGAGGGAGTGCCGGAAGAAAAAGGCGAAGCGTATATTGTTTTAGGCAACACAAAATCCGAACTGGGAACTCTGCGGGATTTCTCGGTAGACCCTCCGGACTTTACCTTCTTCGGGGGAGATGACGGAGACCGCGCAGGATGGTCTGTCGCAGCGGGTGATGTGAACGGCGACGGGCAAAAAGACATTCTCATCGGAGCCCCTTTGGCGGACGGCCCGAGTAATGCCTTTACGGACGGCGGGGAAATTTACGCAATCACCCAAATGGACTGGGGTCAGTCTTCAATGGTTCTGACCGAACCCAACGTGGATCTTTTCCTTTACGGCAACACAGGCGAGCAGTATGGCTATGCCATGATAGCGGCCAATTTGAATGGCGATACCAGTGGAGCAGGGAATCCGATTGATGATGTTATCGTCGCTCCAAAAGAGGGGCCGGTCAAGATGGTTTTTGGAGGGGTATCAGGGAGTATACCTTTGTCCAATGCAGACTGGACAAGTGTTTATAATTTTAGTCCGAGACATCCTAATCTTGCAACAGGCGACTTGAATAATGATCAGATTGATGAATTGATTGCTGGAGAAGCGGATACTTATCTTTACATCCATTACGGATCGCAGGCAAATATCTCTACAGATGCGGATGTAAGAATAAGAAGTTGCGTTGTTAGTTGTGATAAGCACATGGGCTTTTCGAATTTTGTCGCGGATTTCGACGGAGACGGATATAAGGACCTTGCAACCCTTGCCCCATGGGGACGTGGCAAGAATAACGAATATTCCATCGATGTAGGTCAAGCCCACATCATCTGGGGGCAGTCAGCACGCCTTCCTTCCCTTATTACCCTCGAAACAGATTCCTCGGACTTTACGCTTTATGGAAGCGATGGGACAGGACCTACGGGGCTATTGAGTAATTTTCAGGGCCCTTGGAACTCGGACTATGGGTATGTCTTCGGGATGGAGCTTGAAGGAAGCGGGATAAATGCGGAACTTTTCTTTGGCGATCCCACAAACACCTATATCTACAAAATCGGCCCTCGCTCAACCGGACCGCACCGCAAATGCACCTGCTTTTTGGCCGGAACTCCGATTTTGATGGCGGATGGTTCTCAAATTCCAATTGAAAAAGTCAAGGTTGGAGATAAGGTGCTTGCCTTTGATGAAGCAACAAAGACCCTCAAAGAAGACAGTGTGAAAGAGTTCGTTGAGCATACGGCAGATGAGTACTTCGTCATCAATGATAGATTGAGACTTACAGAAGAACATCCCGTTTACTCTGAAGGGAAGTGGGTTGAAGCAGGAAGACTCAAAGTCGGCGACAAACTCCTGAATTCAGACGGAAAATCCGAAAGCATTACCTCCATCCAAAAGGTGAAAGAAAACGCCAAAGTCTACAATCTTGAAGTGAATCCTTACCACACCTATGTCGCAGGAGGCGTTGTGGTTCACAACAAAGCCAAACTCATCTGCCAGGAGTATATGCCGAGATAGGCAGAACCTCGCGCTATTTTCGTCCTTAGAAATCAACCCGTCAGAATCAAGGTCTGACGGGTTTGTTTTTTAATCAAGAGCCATTCTTGATATAATTTAGAGAGTCCTGAAATAGGTCCAGATAGATGAATCGACTTGAGCGCGCGCAAAAATTGATGGCGAAGCACGGCATTCAGTATATTGATGCCATAGAGGATTTCCGTTTTTTCATCCGCGAATCCCTTGCTCGCTTTCCAAACGGCCTGCTGTTGGATGCCTGTTGCGGTTCGGACTCCGGTTCCATAGAAGGCATCAGTCCGACTGTCCGGATCATCGGTCTTGATATAGAGCTGTCCACTTTAAAGCAGAATAAGTTTCTTCATCATGCCGTCTCCGGAGACCTTGAAACTCTTCCTTTTCAAGACAACGCCTTTCAAGTCGTTGCCGTTCACTGGGGGATAGAGCACATTCGGGATCCGCTCATTGCCTTGAAGGAAATTCGCAGAATCCTGAAGCCCGGTGGACGTGTTGTTATGATGACTACCAATACCTGGCACCCATTCTACTTTCTTGCCAAAATAACGCCCCACTCCTTCCATGAGTTTGTGAGGAAAAGATTTCTTGAGATCAAGGAGGAAGAAGCGTTCAAGACCTATTACCGGGTCAATACGCCGCTTCAGATGAAGCGCATCTTATGCCGGGCAGGATTCTCTAAGATCGAATTAAGATACCGAAGCAACCTCACGGTCTATGCCGTCTCAAACATTACCTTCTATCTTGGATTTCTCTACGAGAAGCTATTAGATTTGCCCTTGTTCAACTGCTTTAAAATGTTTATGGTGGCGAGTGGGGATAAACTCGATTCTTCATCCTAACGGCCCCTCGCTATAAGCTGTTGATTTTTACACTCCGCAACCCCAAAAACCACCTCAGGGTGTTTTGTTGTCAAGCGGCTGAC